>CAYTOU010000127.1:0-7478 GCA_964439295.1 uncultured Oscillospiraceae bacterium | reverse complement strand
GGCGCTAAATCGAGGCTTTCAGACGCAGAGATGGCGGAAAAGCCGCCGAAATTGCAGCTTAAGGAATTTTAGAAACGCACTCTAGTTTAGCCCTTGACCGAGCCCAGCATAACGCCCTTCACAAAGTACTTCTGTAGGAAGGGATATACGATAAGTATCGGCACAGATGCGACTATCGTAACGGCGGAACGTATCGACGCGGGCGTTATTATGTTGGCCTGCTGATTGTTGTTGCCGTATATCGACGATGTGTCGCGTCCGGTCTGCATGGAAGATGACAGTAGCTTCATCATCTCGTACTGCAGCGTGGTCAGATTGTCCGCGCTGGAGGCGTATAGGAATGTGTCAAACCACGAGTTCCACGCGCCCACCGCGCACCATAGCGCAACGGTCGCAAGCACGGGCTTGCAGCAGGGCAGAACTACGCTCACGAACGTGCGGAAGTGTCCCGCGCCGTCCACTATAGCCGCCTCGGTCAGACTCTCGGGCAGAGCTTGCATAAAGGCCTTTATGACTATTACATTATACACGCTTATAAGCCCGGGGAGAATGTATACGAGAAAATTATTGAGCAGTCCCAGCTTTTTTATCAAAAAGTACGTGGGTATGAGGCCCGCCGATACGTACATTGTCACGATAAAGTAGCCGGTTATGAACTTGCGCCCGATTAGATCCTTGCGCGATAGTACGTACGCAATCATCGCCGATACGAATACGCCCAGCACGGTAGACAGCACCGTGCGCAGTACCGAGTTGATCGCGGCGGTCAGCATGAGGTCGTTTTTGAATACGCTCTCATAGCTGTATAGCGAGAACACGCGCGGCCAAAGTCCTATGCCGCCGCGCAGTGTGTCCTGCGCATCGTTAAACGATATGGCAATCGTGTTCAGGAAGGGGTAGAGCATTATCACGATTACGAATAGCATTATAATCGCGTTGACTATGTCAAATACCGAAATTCTCTTGAGCCAGCTCTTCTTTTTCTTGGCTGTGGCGGTCATATTCGTATTCCTCCTTACATCAGGCTGTTTTCGCCCAGGCGGTTGGCAATTGTGTTCGCGCCGAATACCAACGCTATCGAAATGACAGTCTTGAATATGCCCGCGGCAGTCGCAAGCGAGTAATTGCCTATGCTCATGCCGTACTTGAGCACGAATATGTCTATGGTCTGCGATACGTCAACCAGCAGTCCGCTGCTGCCCAGTAGGTACTGTACCTCGAATCCGGCGTTCAGTATCGAGCCCAGGTTCATGATGAGCAGGACCACTATTGTTGAGCGTATGCCGGGCAGGGTTACATGCCACATCTTACCGAAGCGTCCCGCGCCGTCCAGCTCGGCGGCCTCGTATAGCGCCGGGTCGATGCCGCTTATCGCCGCGATGTATATGATCGAGTTCCAGCCCATTTCCTTCCATACGTTGGCGAACGCCACGACCCACCAGAAGTACGCCGGCTCGCCTAGGAACAGTATGGGCTTTTGCGTGATCCCTAAGGTCATCAGCGCGTTATTGACCATGCCGTCACTTGTTGAGAGCATGCTCTGTATCAGCGCGCACACTATGACCCAGCTTAGGAAGTGGGGCAGGTAGGATATCGTCTGAGTGAAGCGCTTGAAGAACTTGTTCGTGATTTCGTTGAGCAGTAGGGCGAACACTATCGCGAATAGGAAGCCCGATGCCAGGTTGAGTACCGACATGACCAGTGTGTTTCGGAAAGCGCGCCAGAATTCAAAGTCATCAAATAGGAACTTGAATTGCTGCAGTCCTACGAACTTGCTGCCCCAGTAGCCCTTCGCCGGCTTGAAGTTCTGAAACGCCATTATCCAACCGGTCAGCGGGTAGTACGAGAATATGAACGTGTATATCATACACGGAATTATCATGAAGTAAAGCGCCTTTTGCTTGAGCAGCTTTCTGCCCAACGAATGCGTCGTCTGTTTCACGCGATCACCCTCTTATCGTTTTAGAAAAGGCAGGAGAGGGATGCCTCTCCTGCCTAAAGATGTGGCCTTAGATTATTGTCCCATTCTCTGAGCGATCTGGCGATCGATTTCAGCCTTATAGGAGTCGAGGTCTATTGCATGGTATTCGTTCAGGAACTCTTCCCACAGCGCGTCGTAAGCCGCGTCATCCTCAGCCAGTATCAGGCGAGAATAGTACTTGGTGGTTACGTCTACGATCTTGTTGTTGGCGATGGCGGCTGCGCTGCCATCCTCAAGCGACATGGACCATACGGGGAAGCAGTCGGGGCGCAGGATGGGCTCGGAATGCATTTCGGCCGGGTACTTAACGCCCATGCTCTCCAGGAAGGTCTGGTCGTATTCGGTCTGAGAAGCGAGGTACTCATCTTCGGAAGTGCTGTTGCCGCAAGCCTGACCGTCTATCTTGTATATGCCGGTCCAGCAGGGCAGGTAGGACAGGTACAGCGAGCCGGTCTCGTCGCGCTTGCGTGCGCTGTCCAGCCACTGTGCGCGGCGCTCTTCGGTGAAGCGCTTGCCGCCATCCTCGGTGTACTCGAAGTCAACGCCTTCAACGCCCCACTGGATGTAGTCCTGAACATCGCGCTGCAGCAGCCAGTCGAAGAACTTGAGCAGACGCTCGGGGTTCTCGCAGTTGATGGAAATGCCAATGCCGTTGGTGCCGGTGGGCAGGGAGCCTTCGGGGTTGGTGCCGTCGATGTATGCATCGCGTACGCCGTCAACGGTTATCGGAACGGTTACGTAGGTGCGGTCGTACTTGCCATCGGCCTTGAGCAGGTCGGAAGCGGAGGAGAAGTTCCAGTTCTGGTCATAGAAGCCCAGTACCGCGCCGGTGGTCAGCTTGGATATGTACTGGTCGTAGCTCTGGGTCAGGGTCTCGGCGTTGATAACGCCCTTGTGATACTCTTCGTTGAGCTTCTTGTAGAAGTCATACGCGGTATCGCTGTCATGGAAGAAAGAGGACTCGTAGGTCTCGTAGTCGATCATCATGTTGCCGTCGTTGCCGTCGCCCAGCAGGTTCTGTACCGGGTTGATCAGCGCCCAGTTGCGCCAGCCGTCGCACAGAATCTCAAAGCCCGAGGTGGTAACGCCGTCGATTTCCGGATACTTTTCCATGTAGTTTTCGATCATCTCGAAATACTCGTCAAGCGTGTGGGGGACGGTGTAGCCCGCATCCGCCAGAACGGCCTTCTGGATGTAGAAGCCCAGACCGCATTCAAACGTGGGGCCGGGTTCGGTCACGGTGTTGCCGCGCAGTACCGAGAACATCTCCAGGTTGTACGCATGGCCGTCATCCTGCTTGAGGGCATCTATGCAGCCCGAGTACATCGCGCTCAGGTTGGAATACTTCGGGATCTCGTCCTCGAGGGGTATGAACGCGCCCGCGTCCATCAGCGTGGTCGCCGCGTCGCCCGCGAATATGGCATCGGGATAATCTTCGCCGGCCATCATAACGCCCAGCTTCTGATCCAGGTCGCCGACCAGGAACTCAAAGTCGATGGTCACGCCGGTCAGCTCGGTTATCTTAGCGAGTACGGGGTTGTCGGCTGCCGGATCCATGCCCGGGTCACGCACGAAAATCGTGAACGTGATGGGGTCGTCCGCGTCGTCCAGTGCTACCAGACCGCCGTATACGTTGGTGGGGTCATCGGCGGTGCTTGTGGTGTCGGCCAGCGATATGCCGCATGCGGACAGCATGAGCATCATGGCCAAAAGGATAGCCAGTAAGCGCTTCGTCATTGAATAAACACTCCTTCTCTTTTGTGATTAAGTGTGCGCCTTCGGATGTGAACCGCAAGCGTTGTTCACTCCGTTTATGTTTTAATTTTAGAATGTAATCGGGCAATAATCAATCCAATTATCACGCAAATATTCCAAAAATCCACTCGTTTTAAAACACGTTCCAATTATTATGGCGGGTATTCCTTAAATTCAATGGATAATCGTAAACGCCTTGCACGGAAAACATCTCAAATATATAATAAGCGCAAGATGGGCAATTAATAATACATACCGGAGGTAAACACTTATGAAGAAATACCCCTGCACTTTGGAGCGCATAGGCGTGAGCCGCGAAGAGGCGAAAGAGCGCCTGGTAAACTGCTTTAATACAATGTTCTTTGACCCCGAGGAGAAGATATATACCGACGTTGACCTAGACAGCGGCTGCATGATAGATACCGGCAACATAGACGCGCGCACCGAGGGCATGAGCTACGGCATGATGATGTGCGTGCAGATGGATAGGAAGGATATATTCGATAAGCTGTGGACATTCTCGATGCGCTATATGCATCTGGATACGGGCGTGCACGCGGGCTATTTCGCGTGGTCGACTCAGCTAAACGGCGTGCATAACGCCGAAGGTCCGGCGCCCGACGGCGAGGAGTACTTCGCAATGGCGCTCTTCTTCGCGTCGGCACGCTGGGGCGATGGCGAGGGCATATTCAACTATTCCCACTGGGCGCGCGACATACTGCGCCACTGCGTGCATCAGGCGACGATAAACGAAGGCGGGCGCGCGATGTGGGACGAAAACAACCACCTGATACGCTTTATACCCGAGGTCGACTTTTCCGACCCCAGCTACCACCTGCCGCACTTCTACGACTTGTTTGCGCGCTACGCAAATGAAGAGGACAGGGCGTTTTGGCACGCCGCCGCGTGCGCCAGCCGCGAGTATATTTCGTTAAGTGCGCATCCTAAAACAGGAATGAACGCCGAGTATGCCGAATATGATGGTACACCGCATTATATGTTCGATAAGAATTTCGGATACTATTCCGACGCGTACCGCGTGGCGATGAATATCGCGCTGGACACGCTGTGGAACGGGCGCAATGAAAAGATGTGCGAGGTAGTCACTAAGTTGCAGAACTACTTTAAGACGCAGGATCTAAACGACCTGCGCGCCTATCAGCTGGACGGCACGCCCACAGATGAACCCGCAATGCACCCCACCGCGATAATAGCCGTATTGGGCGCGGCGTCGATAGCATCCGATAGCCCCTATCGCGACGAGTTCCTGAAGATTTTCTGGAACACTCCGCTGCGCAAGGGCGTGAGGAGGTACTACGACAACTGCCTGTACTTCTTCTGCCTTATGATGCTGGCGGGCGAATACATTGACATTGAGTAATGCGGTAAAGACGCGCAAAGAAGAGGAAACCGCAATGATGAAAATCACGATAGACCAAAATAAGCAGTATAAGGAACTGGGCGACCTGTACGGACTGTTCCTTGAGGATCTAAACCACGCGGCGGACGGCGGACTGTATGCCGAACTGCTGTGCAATCGCGACTTTGAGTTTGACGAAGTGGATCGCGCGGGCTATAACGCCCTGACCGCGTGGCAGCCCATAGGCAATGCCGATATATCGGTGGATACCGCCGATGCGCCCTTTAAGAATAATCCCCACTACGCCGTGGTGCGCGCCGGAAAGAGCATGGGCATATGCAATTTGGGCTACGGCGACGGCATACCCGCAGAGGCGGGCAAGATGTACCGCTTCGCGATATGGGCGCGCGCAAATGACGAAATGGATCTGCGCGTAAAGCTCTGCGGCGCAAGTAAGGATATTCACGTAAATACCGAGTGGGCGCGCTATGAGTGCGAACTCACGCCCAACGCGACATACGACGGCGCGCGCCTGAGCATAACCGCGCTGAACGCGGGCACGTTCTATATCGCGTTTACGTCGCTTATGCCCTCCGACACCTGGAAGGGACGCAAAAACGGCATGCGCCGCGACATAGTGCAGGCGTTTTACGATATGAAGCCGCGCTTTCTGCGCTTCCCGGGCGGGTGCCTGACGCATGACGGCGACCTCAACCCGGATGCGCGCAACGGCATATACAATTGGAAGCGCACTGTCGGCATGGTCGAAAACCGCCCCGCGCGCCGCAATAACTGGGGCTATCATCAGTCCATGGGTCTGGGCTTTTACGAATACTTCCTGCTGTGCGAGGATTTGAACTGCGAGCCGCTGCCCGTGCTTAACGGCGGATTGGACCCGCATCACCTGCGCTTTGCCGAAGGCGAACTGCTCAATCAGTACATACAGGACGCTGTCGACCTAATCGAATTTGCAAAGGGCGGCACCGACACCAAGTGGGGCAGTGTGCGCGCCGAAATGGGTCATCCCGCGCCCTTCCGCCTAAACTACATGGCGGTGGGCAATGAGGAGATTCACGAGCGCTTCCATAAGAATATGGAGCTGTTCGAAAAGGCGATACGCGCAAAAGACCCGACGATAAAGCTCATCGGTTCGGCAAGCCCCGTCGTCGCGGGCAAGCCCTACGACATGGGCTGGGACTACGCGCGCAAGCTCAAGCTGGATCTGGTCGACGAGCACTACTATCAGGCGCCCGAGTGGTTCATTGCCAACTGGGATCACTACGCCGACTATCCCGCCGACGGTCCCAAGGTGTTCCTGGGCGAATACGCCGCCAAGAGCAATAAGATGCGTTCGGCGCTCGCCGAGGCGGCTTACATGGTGGGCTGCGAAAGAGCGCCCGCGGTGGGTCTGGCGTGCTACGCGCCGCTGCTGTGCAACATCAACTATGTCAATTGGCACCCCGATATGCTGTGGTACGACAATACGCGCCTTATGAAGACGCCCAACTACCACGTGCAGAGCATGTTCATGCGCAATCAGGGCGATTTCGAGCTGCCCATAAGCGCCACCGAAAACGAGCCCGGCGCGCCCATAGCGGTAAACAAGGCGGGCAAAGTATCCATACAGGCCGACGACACCGACGTGCGCATAAGCGGCGTGACTTTGACCGCAAACGGCAAGACCGTAACAGCGCCCGACACCGCGCTTTCGGGCAGGGAAGAGCTCAATGTCGCCGACGTGCAGGGCGATTTCCATCTGGAATTCGACATGCAGCGCATGGCCGGCAAAAAGGGCATACTGATTCACTTTAACCATGTGAGCCAGGACGACAACTACATGTGGACGGCGGGCGGCTGGCAGAATTCCGACTGCGCAATCGATAGGATGATCGCCGGCAACGGCGCATGCCTGGATCAGTGCAACCTGTACGTCAAGGACGACCACAAGTACCACATGGTGCTGGACGTAAAGGGCATGCGGATAACCACGTACATAGACGGCGAAGAGATGAACCGCGTGAATGAGCGCGAGCTTCAGATAAAGCCGCTCTACCTGTCATCCAGCATAGACAAAACCACCGGCGACATAATCCTAAAGGCGGTAAACGTAAAGGCAACTCCGGTCGAAGCCGAAATCGACGTAAATTGCCATAGCTGCAAGATAGAAACCCTCTGCGCCGCGCCCGACAGCGAAAACTCGCTTGAAGCGCCCGATGCCGTTGCGCCCAAGGTAACCGAGAAGGAAACGGACGGCGCGCCTAAGATTACTTTCCCGGGGTATTCGGTTTGCGTGGTTAGGATGTGCGGGGAGCTGAGCCGTTAGTGGTTAGCTGTTAGCTGTTAGCTTGAGTTAGAATGCCGAGTGACTCGGCATTCTAACTC
>CAYTOU010000126.1:0-7544 GCA_964439295.1 uncultured Oscillospiraceae bacterium | reverse complement strand
TGTCCTTGTCGCCACCCATGGCTAGCTTTATGCGTTCTTGAACTATGGCGCGCTCCTTGTATATGCAGCAACGCATTGTGGGCTTGGGACCGGGCGCCACCATCTTGGGAATATCGATGTAGCTATCGATGAGATTGTCATTGTAGGCATGACGGGCTACCTCACGTAGCACCGCATACTTAAGCCACTGAACGTTTGTGTCGAATTTACGCATAGTCAGCCTCCGTAATCGTTTGTGGTATGGTATACCGGTTACCGGCCAAAATGTTAGTTATGGATAACATTGAACCATAATGGCTCAAATATAGGCGGCCACATGAGCCGCCATGGGTGAATCAGAAGTAGGATACCTTAATGCGCTTGCCCATCTGCTCAAGGCACTTGCACAGATTCTCTATCAGCTGAATCTTTATGCCGAATGTAATGGGCAGATCGGGGTTCTGGTGCGCGGGGTTGATAGCCTTGCCGACAAAGAAGTTGATGTCGGTTGCGTTTTCGAAAAGCTCCTTGGCTATCAGTGAGGCGCCGTCCTTTTTGCCCAGCCAGCTCAAATCAGTATCCGAGCCGTCCAAGAAGTGCTGCGCCAAAGTAAGTACGCGCGAAATCGTGACTACGCCTTCCGTCACCAGATCGACGCCCTCCAGCTTGCATATGGGCGGAATATCGGGATCCGGATAGTCGAGCGTGGGTATGACCTGCTTGCCCAGATAGCGCGCCGCAACGCTGGAAGTAGTACCGCCGCACACTATCTTTACGCCCTGCTTGGAGAAGAACAGGTTCATCATCTTGATGTCCTGATCGGGCGTGGAGGGCGGACCTATTACCAGATTGACCTGCTGACGCTTGCGCACGCGCATTACCGCCAAGGTAGTATCATCGCCCGGCTCGTTCTGATAGAGCGAATTGCACGCATCGGCAATTATGCCCGCAGTGGTCTTAGCCGAGTTTTCGGACGAATAGTTCGCCTCGGCAAACTGTATTATGTCGTCACGCTGCCAGCCGTAGTTAAACGACATGCCTATGCCGGCGTATATCGCGCCGTCGCTCATTGCTATAAACACGTCGTTTTCGCATACCGGGAAGCGGCTTTCGTGAATGGTCTTGCCATCTATAACGCGCGTTGAAATCGGGTAGTCCCAATTCTTACCGTCGCGCAATACGATTACGTTGGGATTGTCGAACTGTATTAGCTCGACGACTTCATTATCCAGCATTCGTATTACGGTAAAGGTAGAATACGCGATCTTGCGCACCTGGCATATGGGCAGCGTGCTTGCGATTGTGTTTACGCAATCGTCAATGGGCATGCCGCCCGCTATCATGGTGCACAGTATCTTACTGGTCAATGTGGAAAGTATATTGGCCTTTACGCCCGAGCCCAGACCGTCCGCCAATACCATTATCGTGGAATCATCGGTCGACTGAATCTCGACTCGGTCACCGCAAAGCTGTTCGCCATGCTTATTCAGCGAAACATAGCCAACGTCAGTGCACAGATTATTTGCCATCCTGCATCGCATCCTTTAGCTTAGTCAGCGCCAGCTTTGTTTCCGCGGTTGTTTCGCCCAAGAGGGAAGCAATCTCCTGTACAACGCGCATCTGCTTGTCTATGACCTTATCGGTGACTTCGGCGGTCTTGCGCCTGAGATCCATTTCCTGCTCACGTGTCTGTTCACGCTCGGTCACATCGCGCATTATGCTTATCAGTATCTTGTACTGAGCATCGTAGGTGATTGTCTCTTCTACGTACAGCTTGTATTCGGGTATGTAATGGCACTTGTTGATTATGTTGTGTCCGCTCTGCACAACCAGCATATAGTCGGTCGGGTCGAGCAAACGCACAATAGGCGCCTTTACGATATCATCGGGCGAGCGGAGCTTGAACATCTTCTGCGCAGCGGTATTGACCTGCTGCACGATGAGGTCTTCGTTCATGACGATTATCGCATTGGGTGTGGACGAAATAATCTTGTCGGAGAAGGACTCAGCCTTTTCACGTAGGAAGGGCAGACACATACCTATCTCGGCCTTACCCATGCATACGGCAGCCGCTCTCTCGCGACAGGTGGAGTATCCGCAGCAGCCGCAGTTGAGTTCCTTGTCGGGAGAAGTCTTGCCCATTGCAAGCAGTACTTCCTGTATTGCGGCATTACCGGGCATTACGCGGTGCAGACCTGCCGGCATGTAACGCGTCGAAATATCGGCAGGTGCTTTTTCGTCATAGTCCGACTTACCGGCATAAGCGTTTACGCGCAGTATACCGTTGAGCGGGCGCACGCGGTGCTCGCGCACTATAGGACCGTTTACACAGCTACCGGCACAAGCAGACATCTCAATGAACACATTGGAGTAATTTCCGGCGCGTATTTCATCAAGAGCCGCCATGCACTTGGATGTACCGCCCAGAGATATCACATTTACATCCTCCGGCAGATCCATAGAGCGCGCTATGCCGCCTTCGGTGGGGTAGAAGCGGGAACGCTTGCCGTCCTCGTGTGCGCGAGGTTTGTTCATGACATGTACATTCTCCGCGCCCATCCAATCTGCCAGCTCGTCATATGTAAGACAGGCATCGACATACTTGGACTCATCGGCTTCCTTCTTCTTTGCAACGCACGGACCTATGAATACGGTGAACGCATCGCTGACGCGTTCCTTAATGGCCTTGCAGTGAACCTGCATGGGCGTAAGCACGCGCGCCAGATTGTCCAGCAGATCGGGGTAGTACTTTTCGATCAGCGAATTGATGGAAGGACAGCAGCTGCTTATCAGCACGCGGTTCTTTAAATTATCGGATGAGGCTATAATGCGCTCGTATTCGCGCGAAACGAATTGAGCACCGATAGCCGTTTCCTCAACGCTTTCAAAACCCAACTGACGCAGTACATCGGCCATATCTTCGATCGTGTCAAAGCCGGTACCCGCTACGAAAGAAGGCGCAACGGATGCAAATACGCGCTTGCCGTTGCGTATTGCCTCGCGAACCATCTTCACGTCGTTGCGTATCTGCTTTGCGTTCTGAGGACAGACCACATAGCACTGACCGCACAGTATGCACTCATCCTCGATGATCTGCGCCTGACCTTCGGCAAAGCTTATTGACTTTACAGGACAGGTACGTATGCAGCGGTAGCAGTCCTTACATCCGGAAGGCTTCAGCTTCAGGTATTCTTGCATTTCTCAAGCACTTCCTTCTCAAAGAAACTGTCGGTATCGTCAGGCTTGAGGGAATACTTCTTGCCGTCCAGTGTAAGACAGACTCCGTTCATGCAGTCACCCATGCAGAACTGACCGCCCAGAGAAACCTGATCCTGCAGGTTGTTTTCACTGATAAGCTGCTGCAGCCTTTCAATGATCTGGCGAGAACCCTTCAGATGACAGGAGCTGCCTATGCAAATGGTAATTTTCATATGAGTACACACCTTTCTATATAGTTAATGTAGTGACAGACTCAAATACCCATAATTTTTAATTCGCCGTTAGATATCATTATTCCTGCCGGGGGAAAGAAGATTCGAATGCATTATCTATGGCGATAATCTCTTCGGAGTCTTCAGAAAACTCGTTTTCGTCCAGATGCTTGGAAAGCATTGCCAGTGAAGCCGCCATATCCTCGGTCTGCACGAGCACACCGGCGGGCACGTACAGATGAGTCGGCGCAAAGCTCCATATCGCCTTTATTCCGGCATCGACAAGCGCATCACATACCGTCTGCGCCTGAGCAGCCGGTACGGTAATGACACCAATGTGGACATTGAGACGACGGCAAATGTGTTCCAGCTTGTCCATGGGCAAAATAGGCTTGCCGGATTCTGACTCGCCCAGCTTTTCGGGTGAGGAGTCGAAAGCGGCAACAATATTGAGACCGTACGAACGAAAGCCGTCATATCCTAGCAGCGCCCGCCCTAAGCGACCGGCACCCACGATAACGGCATCGTGCGTATTGTTGTAGCCCAAGAACTCTTCTATTTCCGCTATTAGCTGGCATGTAACATAGCCGACCTTAGGTCTGCCTGAGCTTGACACCTGAGCCAAATCCTTGCGAACCTGCACCTGGCCAAGTCCCAATGCCTCGGCAATGCCTGTTGCCGATATGTATTCCGGAGCGTTTTCACCCAGTGACTTTAAATAGCCCAAGTATCTCGGAAGTCGTCTGAGGGTGGGCTTAGAAATAGTGCTCATCGTCATGGCAAGTATCCCTCCATACTCGAATCCATATACATACGAATTATACATGGCTTATGTTAATAAATGAAGCTCCGCGCGATTAATCTATCGATAAATATCTACCAATTACTAAAACGGCTGCCGATTCAACGGTTTAAGCGCGTATTTATAGGTTATGGACATGCCCCGACACTTGCGGTATAATATTATCGGACACAGCCGCAATGCTCAAGATTTCTGGGAAGGCGTTTATCTTAAGCAGCGGACTGCGAATCAGATAAGGGGGATTTATGAGTATCCGTACATGCTCCGCATGCATAAGTGACAAGTACTTTCTGAACCCGGATGACAATTTGCGTGAAAAGCAGGGGTTATTGTCATATAAGCCGGTCAGCATTTCCGATAGGCAGCTGATCGAACCTTATATCAAAGCGCAGCACTTTGAAAACTCCGAGCTGACGTTTACCGACATATACATATGGCGCAGAAGCTGGCATGTTGAATGGGCAATATACGCCGGCGCACTCTATTTCAGAATGCGCATGCCGGGCAAGTGCCTTATGTATCCGGTTATGCCGCTTGATGGTGTGTTGACGCGTGAAATGCTTGACATGGCAATCCAAGATATGCACCAGAGTGATCTTAAGGCCGTAATGACCAGTGTAAGTGAGCCTTACCTAAACCGCCTTAAAGCAATTATGCCCGAAGGAATATGCGCACAAGAGCTAATCGACTTTGAAGATTACGTATATCGTGCCGAGGATCTGCGCGAGCTTAAAGGCAAGCACTATCACGGCAAGCGCAATCATGTGACGCGCTTTATGCGTGATTACGCCGGTCGATTTATTTATAGACCGCTTAGAACTTGCGATAAGGCGGCTTGCCTTAAACTATGGGACAAGTGGTATGCCGAAAGGGTGGGCATAATGGATAAGGATCAGCTCCTGGACGCAGCACAGGAGCGCGACATGATATCAGAGGTATTCGATGTCATGAACACGCTGGACATGCGCGGAGGTGCTGTTGAGCTGGACGGTGAAATGGCTGCCTTTACACTGTGCGAACGCGAAGGCGATACGATGTATGTGCGTCTGGAAAAGGGTTTGGACAAGTTCGAAGGCATATATGCGTACATCAATCAGATGTTTGCAAATAGCGGATTCGATGGGATAAATTGGATCAATCGCGAGGAGGACATGGGCATACCCGGTCTGCGTCGTTCAAAACAGTCATACTATCCCGATCACATGGTCAAGAAGTACATGGTCGACTTCGATGCCGTAGTGGGAGGCGCACAATGATCGCGGTTGTTGCGGGCGTGATGCGGGTTAACGGCAGACTACTACTCACAAGGCGAATACGCGGCGGCGATGTTGGAATGTGGGAATTCCCGGGCGGCAAGCTGGAAGCAGGCGAAACCCCGGAACAAGCACTTTGTCGCGAGCTGAACGAAGAAATGGGCATTGCGGTTCAAGTGGGGCGTGTATTGGATGTTGTCGCCGATTGGCAGGGTGCGGATGGGAGTGGACTACTGCTCATGTTCTACGAATGCGAAATAGTGTGCGGTGAACCACGCAGCATTGATAACGGCGGCGTGCGCATTGCTTCGCTTGACGAACTGAGCACAATTCCTCTGGCACACAACGATCGCGTATTTGCCAGACGCTATTTCGCGGTATAAAGAAAAACACTAATAAAAACGCTAAAAAGTCACCTCACACCGCGTTTTTTTCCGCAGAATACTTGTACATTTGGCGATTTGTTGTATAATAAAGGTATGTTTGCCCATATGCTACTTTTTGGTGAAGGAGAATAACTGACATGGCTAAACGGACTTTCAAGCTGATCTCGTTGCTGCTGGTTCTCGCATTCATGCTGACCGGCTGCTCGATGATCGAGGTCGACAAGGAAATGGATGACGCGGAAGTCATAATTAAGGTCAATGACACCGAACTGCTCAAGAAGGATGTCATGGAGACCTATAACAATTATAAGGCTACGCTTCAGTACCAATATCAGCTGTATACCGCGTTTGGCTACTCGGTGAGCATGCCCGAGGACAGCGAGATTAAGCAGATCGTTATAGACGCTCTCGTACTTCAGGAAGTACGTAAGCAGAAAGCTGCGGAGCTGGAGCTGGATCAGCTGACCGATGATGAGCTGGCTACCATAAACGAAACAGCTCAGAGCAATTACGACAGCGATTATGAGCAGGTCAAGACCAATGTAACCACCGACGATATGACCGACGAAGAGATAACGGCCGCTGCGGATGAGTACATGACCGAAAACAACCTGACTTTGGATGTTTATGTAGAGGAAGCCAAGACTTCCTTCATCGATGACAAGCTGGACGAGTACATTTATCAGGATATAGAAGTCACCGATGACGAGGTTCAGACCGAGTTCGACAGCCGTGTTGCGGATGATCAGGCTTCCTATGAAGAGGACAATACCGCAATCGACACCAAGATCAACAGTGGCTCTACCGCATACTACTATCCGGCAGGCTATCGCTATGTAAAGCAGATTCTCATCAAGTTCCTTGACGAGGATACCGATGCCATAAGCGATATCAAGACCCAGATAAGCGACATAAGCGATCAGATTGATTCCTTCGCGACCGCTGCTCCCACCGAAGTGCCCGAGGCGACCGAGGCTCCTGCCGATGCTACCGAGGTACCTACCGAAGAGCCCACGGAAGAGCCTACCGCCGATCCTGAGGCAACTCCGGAGCCCACAATGGATCCCACGCTGCCCGATCAGCTGAGCGATCTTGAAACACAGCTGGCTGAGGCTGAGCAGACCGCTCGCGACAATATACAGGCCAAGGTGGATGAGGTCTATCAGAAGGCCATTGCCGGTGAGGACTTTGACTCCCTGATCGAAGAGTATGGCGAAGATACCGGCTCCGAGAGCGAACCTATCAAGACCTACGGCTACATCGTAAGCGCCAACGTAACCCGCTATCTGTCCGCCTTCCTGGATGCCGCAATGGGACTGGAGAACGTGGGCGATATATCCGAGCCGGTTGAGACGACCTACGGCATGCACATAATCAAGTATGTCGCCGACATCCCCGAAGGTGCAGCCGAGATGACCGACTACATCAAGGATTCGATCTACGAAGAGTTGCTGTCCGACAAGAAGGAAGAAGCCAAGACCGCTGCCGAAGAAGAGTGGCAGAACGCTGCTAAGATCGAAACTCACATTGACGAAATGGTTGAGTACGACTAAGCACCGTACATAATCGGTAAACTCAAAACCGTCTGATTTCTTTGAAATCAGGCGGTTTTCTTTTGGACCGGAATAGTACATTGATTGGTATAACAATATCATTTGCATTCTTACGTTTCGAATATGCATTTGAACATTTT
>CAYTOU010000125.1:0-7569 GCA_964439295.1 uncultured Oscillospiraceae bacterium | reverse complement strand
CAGCTCTCCTTTCAGGCGAGCCATGGGCTAAGCCACGCCGTAACCATGCATTCTAACTTAAGCTAACGGCTAACCGCTAACAGCTAACGGCTGGCGCGTCAGCGCCCGCACACTAACTAAAGCTAACAGCTAACCGCTAACGGCTAACAGCTCTACAAACAAAAACAACCGCCGTGACATGCACGGCGGCTGCATTAATATGCGTGGCGAAGATTACACGCCCTGCGCCATCATGGCGTTGGCGATCTTGAGGAAGCCGGCGATGTTGGCGCCCGCTACAAGGTTGCCGGGCATGCCGTACTCTTCGGCGGCAGCGGAGGCGTTCTTGTAGATGTTGACCATGATGTCGTTCAGCTTCTGATCGACCTCTTCGAAGGTCCAGCTCAGACGCATGCTGTTCTGGGTCATTTCCAGAGCGCTGGTGGCAACGCCGCCCGCGTTCGCGGCCTTTGCGGGAGCAAAGAGTATGCCGTGGGACTGGAAGTACTCGGTGGCTTCCAGAGTGGAAGGCATGTTAGCACCCTCGGCAACAGCCATTACGCCGTTTGCAACGAGCGCCTTTGCGCCGTCCAGATCCAGCTCGTTCTGGGTCGCGCAGGGCAGGGCGATGTCGCACTTGACGGTCCAAATGCCCTTGGAACCCTCGTGATAGGTTGCGGTGGGATGATCCGCGATGTACTCCTTGATGCGGCCGCGGCGAACTTCCTTGATCTGCTTGATGGCGGGCAGGTCAATGCCGTTCTCGTCAACGATGTAGCCGTTGGAGTCGCTCATAGCGATAACCTTGCCGCCCAGCTCGGTGGCCTTCTGGTTAGCGTAGATAGCAACGTTGCCCGAACCGGATACGACGACGGTCTTGCCCTTGAAGCTCTCGCCCTTGGCAGCCAGCATCTCGCGGGTGAAGTAAACCAGACCGAAACCGGTGGCCTCGGTGCGCGCCAGAGAACCGCCGTAGGTCAGACCCTTGCCGGTCAGAACGCCCTCGTACAGTCCGGTTATGCGCTTGTACTGGCCGTACAGGTAGCCGATTTCGCGCGCGCCAACGCCGATATCGCCGGCGGGTACGTCAACGTCGGCACCGATGTGACGGTACAGCTCGGTCATGAAGCTCTGGCAGAAAGCCATGATCTCACGATCGCTCTTGCCCTTGGGGTCGAAGTCGCTGCCGCCCTTGCCGCCGCCGATGGGCAGACCGGTCAGGGAGTTCTTGAAGCACTGCTCAAAGCCCAGGAACTTGATGATGCCCTGATATACAGAGGGGTGCAGACGCAGACCGCCCTTGTACGGTCCGATGGCGCTGTTGAACTGTACGCGGAAGCCGCGGTTCACGTGGTATACGCCCTTGTCATCCACCCACGGTACGCGGAAGATAATCATCCTGTCGGGCTCAACGATGCGCTCGAGTATGGCGTTCTTTTCAAATTCGGGATGCTTCTCGATTACCGGCTTGAGGCTGGTCAGAACCTCACGTACGGCCTGAAGAAACTCAGGCTCGTTGGGGTTGCGGTCTATGACCGTTTGCAGTACACGATCGGTGTAATCCATTGTAAGTCCCCTCCAAGTGGTCAGAATATATATATAAGGCGGCTTTGCCTTATACGCTTATTATTGCGCCATCCGCATCGGATAGCCGTTTTGAGTGAGGTATTTCTTTAGGTCGGGTATGCTTAGTTCGCCAAAGTGGAATAGGCTCGCCGCCAGAGCCGCCTGCGCGCCCGCGTCAAACGCCTCTTTGAAGTGCTCCATATTGCCCGCGCCGCCCGACGCTATGACCGGTACATTGACCTTATGCGCTATGCGGCGGGTTATCTCTATGTCGTATCCGGTCTTTTCGCCGTCCGTGTTCATGCTGGTTAACAGTATCTCGCCCGCGCCCGCCTTGACCACGCGCTGCGCCCATTCCTCGGCGTCCAGTCCCGTGTTCACGCGCCCGCCGTTTATGTATACCTGCCAGCGATCTTCGCCCGGCACGCGCCGCGCGTCTATCGCGCAGACCACGCATTGACTGCCGAATCGGTCGGCTGCGCGCGATATAAAGTCGGGATCGCGTACGGCGGGGGAGTTGACCGAAATCTTGTCCGCGCCGCGCCGCAGTAGCTCCTTAATTTGCTCCAGCGACGATATGCCGCCGCCCACCGTAAAGGGTATGTATACCTGACCGGCAACGCGCTCCACTACGTCCAGCATAGTGCCGCGCCCCTCGTGCGACGCGTTTATGTCCAGCAGCACCAGCTCGTCCGCGCCCTGCGCGTCGTATCGCGCCGCGGCCTCCACCGGATCGCCTGCGTCGCGTATGCCCTCGAACTGCACGCCCTTGACCACGCGCCCGTCGCGTATGTCCAGACACGGTATTATGCGGCGATACGGCATGATTTTTTACCCCCTCTATTTAATAGGAAGATACTCGGACAATTGTGGCGAATTGTAGCCTAAACATTTGCGAAATTTCGCAGTAGCTCCAGACCCTGACGCCCGCTCTTTTCCGGGTGGAACTGCGTGCCCATCACGTGCCCCTGCTGCACCGCGGCGGAAAAATCAACCACTATATTACCGCTCGCGTCGCTATGCCGCGCGCGCGCCGCGGTGAAGTCGCCCACCGGGCAGTAGTAGCTGTGTACGAAGTACGCGTCCATGCGCTTAACACCCGTAAACAGATCGCCGCGCATGTCGTAAAGCGGTGCCCAGCCCATGTGCGGCACAATCAAATCTTGCGGGAATCGCTTGACGCATCCGGGCAGTAGCCCCAATCCGTCCGCGCCGCCGCACTCGTCGCTGTGCTCAAATAGCATCTGCATGCCTAAACATATGCCCATCAGCGGCATGCCGTCCGCCGCCGCGCGCAGTACATCGCGCTTTAGCGGCTCAATTGCCTGCATAGCGTCCGGATACGCGCCCACACCGGGCAGTATCAGCCGGTCACACTGCGCGAACTCATCTCCGCGCGACACAATGCGGCTTTCAATGCCCAACGCGGCAAGCGCCTTGCTCACCGAGTGCAGATTGCCCACGCCGTAATCGATTATGCCCGTCATATTGCCCTCCGTGTAAGGTGTGGATAACATATGCAAGGCTACTGAAATACCTGTGCAAATGTGAATAAGTCTGTGGATAAGGCAGCTATTTATGCACAATGCGTCTTAAATGCTGTTGAAAAACCGCTTTTGCCGCTGTGCAAAACATCGCGTTTAAGCGCGCTCGCTTGCATAAAAGCAAGCCTTCCGCCGTTATCACGCCGCTTTTCGCCTCTTATTATACAACCTAAGTATTAAATATGCAAGTTGCCGCGCAAAAAAATTCAAAAATACCGAATATTGTTAATTATTTCAATTTATGACGATTTTGTTACATTGAAAACCCAAAAATCACGCAAATTATCATTGCAGGTCTTGACGTACGCAAAAAGATGATGTACAATAAAGCCATCAACATGCGGGGTAAGCCTGCATGAGAAGAAAGAGGAGGCAATACCTATGACTCGCAAAGTCCTGTCCGGTGTTCTCGCCTTCGCAATGGTGTTTGGCGCAACTACTCCCGTAGTTCTGGCCGACTCCGCTGTTGAGGTCGTAGAACAGAATACTGTTTACACTCCTTCGCTGGCGACTAACACTGTCACCATGTCCAAGAAGGGTGACTCCGTTTCCATCGCTGTTACCGAAGTAGCGTCTGATGCTACCGTTATCACTACTAACACCAACTTTGATGTTTCCTTCAAGGATGGCAAGGTAACTGTTACTGCTAAGAATGATCTTACCGCAGATGAGGAAGTTGTTATGACTTTCGCCAGCACTGACGGTAAGTACATGAACCCCGTTACTCTGACCGTTAAGGTTGGCAAGGTTGAAAATTATGACCTGACCGCCGATTTCGATACAGAGGATGATGAAGATTTCTGCGATGATAATGGTCTGGCTGTCGGCAAGACCGTGACCGGCACCTTCTACGGCACCTATGGTGAGAAGAAGGCTGCTCCCACCGTTACCGCAGTGCTGAATGACACCGCTAAGAAGTTCTTCTCCGTATCTACTTCTGATGCCAAGGACAAGGATGGCAATGTTATCGGTACCACCGTTACCGTAACCGCCACCAAGGCTATGACCGTTGACGAGCGCTACAACATTACCTCTACCTCTTATCCCATGGTACGCATTAACGCGACCTATGGCGACAAGAAGCTGGGTGGCGATTACTATCTGACCTACACCGTAGCCGACACCACTGTTGCCGCTACCTCCATCGCTCTGAGCGCTAACAAGACCAGCGTTGTTACCGATGAGTATGTAAACCTGGCTGCTAAGGTTGGCTATCCGGATTCCTTCGGCGATACTCAGATCTATGACTATGCCTCTGTTAAGTGGTATGTAAACGGCACCGAAGTTAAGTTCGAGCTGGTAGGCGGCGCTTACACCTACACCGAGAAGGATGCTTTCGGCGATGTTGTTTACTCCATCAGCAAGCCCGCTAACAAACTGACCGCAGCTCAGTTCTATGCTTCCAAGGCTGGTTCCTACCGCATCAGCGTTACCGACGAGAGCGGCGACCTGACTGCTGCTAAGACCATCACCGTTGCTGAGAACACCACCGAAGTAACCGTTGATGGCGATCCTTACGTATACGATGAGGATGTTGACAAGAAGGCTACGAGCACTGTAAAGCCCGCTAAGGTTGGCGACACCGTTGACCTGAGCGCTTACAAGTTCGCTGTTAAGGGCTCCGATGGCAAGTACTACGATGTAAGCAAGTTCGGCGCCACCGTTACCCTGAAGGTTTCCGCTATTGGCAACTATGGCGAGGCTGTTGCTTCTAAGGTAGCTACCGTATCCGGCAGCACCATCAAGCTGGCTGACGCTACCGATGCCACCATGGCTCAGCTGATCGCAAAGGCTGACGGCAAAGACATCTACCTGACCGTAGACGCTGCTGTTAAGTTCGATGCTAATACCACCAAGACCATCAAGAACGCTCTGACCATCAAGATCACCGAGTCTTCCGACGAGATCGACAAGGTTGAGTACTCCATCGATGGCAAGGCTATCAAGTCCGTGCCTGTTCTGACCGTTGGCAAGTCCGTTGACGTTGACGTAAAGCTCACCGATGCAAACGGCTACACCGATGCGATCAACCAGGGCGCTATCTGGACCATCCAGAACAAGGATGCTTCCGATAAGACCGTTTACGCGACCGTTGATGCTAACGGCGTTGTAACCGCTAAGGAAGTTTGCCTGGGCAATGCTAAGCTGGTTGTAGTACCCGTTGCTGACACCAGCAAGAAGATGGAGTTCGACCTGTACATCCAGGCTGACGGCACTGTAACTCCCACCGAGACTCCCACCGAGACTCCCGTTGAGACCAAGACCGGCAAGGTCACCGCTTCTTCCCTGAACGTACGCGCAGGCGCTGGCACCGGCTATGACAAGGTTGCTAAGCTGACCAAGGGCACCGCTGTTAAGGTTCTGGACGAGAAGGACGGCTGGTACAAGATCGAGTCCGGCTCTGTAACCGGCTGGGTATCCGGCGAGTACATCGCTCTGGATTCCGATACCCCTGTTGTAACCTCCACCGCTAAGACCACCGCTAACCTGAAGCTGCGCAAGAGCGCTGTTTCCGGCTCCGTCATCACCACCATGCCTAAGGGCTCGGTTGTGACCGTAGTTGAGAAGGGTGCTTCCTGGTCCAAGGTTGAGTACAACGGCAAGACCGGCTATGCTTCCAACGACTACCTGACCTTCCTGCTCGGCTAATCCCTGAGTAGTAAGTAGTCTGATCAAGAAGTCGGGGATTTATATCCCCGGCTTCTTTTGCATATAGGGAAATATGGGCTTATACTTAAATACACTCGCCGCCTAACACGCGGATGAAAGGAACAGTATGAAGTTTTCCGAAATGAAATACACGCGTCCCGACCCGGATGCGGTAAAGCAGCAGCTCAAGGATCTGACCGACAAGCTCAGCGCGGCTAAGTCGTATGACGAAGCCAAGGCAGTCTTCCTGAGCGAGCAGGACGCGCTCAAGCACGTCATGACCGCCAACACGCTATGCAGCATACGCCACTCGATAGACACGCGCGATAAGTTCTACGAGGGCGAGATGAAGTTCTGGAACAACTTCCAGCCCGAGCTGCAGGAGTACATGCAGAACTGGACGGCGGCGATGCTAAAAAGCCCCTTCCGCCCGGACTTCGAGCGCGAGTACGGCAATCTGATGTTCATCAATGCCGAAATCGAGCTAAAGACATTCTCGCCCGAAATCATACCCGAATTGCGCGAGGAGAACGATCTGACGCAGGAGTACGAAAAGCTGCTTGCGTCCGCTCAGATACCCTTTGAGGGCAAGGTATACACGCTTAGCCAGCTGACACCCTTTAAGACCTGCGCCGATGACGACAAGCGTCTGGCGGCGTGGAAGGCGGAAGGGCAGTGGTACAAGGATAATCAGGACAAGTTCGACGAGTACTACGACCGTCTGGTACACCTGCGCGACACGATGGGCAAGAAGCTGGGGTACGAAGGCTACACGACTCTGGGCTACTACCGCATGGGGCGCAACTGCTACACCAAGGCGGATGTCGAAAAGTTCCGCGCGGCGGTAATCAAGTACCTGGTGCCGGTCGCGGACAAGGTATACCGCGCGCAGGCCGAGCGTCTGGGCAAGCGTTACCCGATGAGCTTCGCGGACAATGCGCTCGAGTTCCGCAGCGGCAATCCGCGCCCCATCGGCACGCCCGACGAGATACTCAAGCAGGGCATGAAGTTCTATAGCGAGCTTTCGCCCGAAACCGGCGAGTTCTTCCGCACCATGCTGGACGGCGAGCTGCTGGACGTGCTTTCGACCGAAGGCAAGCAGGCGGGCGGCTACTGCACGTCGATACCGGACTACAATGTGCCCTTCATATTCGCCAACTTCAACGGCACGCAGCACGACGTTGAGGTCGTGACGCACGAGGCGGGTCACGCGTTCGAGGCGTGGACCAACCGCAACCGCATACCGCTGGACTACATATGGCCGTCCATGGAGGCGTGCGAGGTACACTCGATGAGCATGGAGTTCTTTGCCGAGCCGTGGGCAGAGGGCTTCTTTGGCAAGGACACGACTAAGTTCCTCTATAGCCACCTGTCGGGCGCGCTGACCTTCATACCGTACGGCACGATGGTCGACCATTTCCAGCACGAGGTATACGAGCGTCCCGATATGACCCCCGCGGAGCGTCACGCGGTCTGGAAGCGCCTGCTGGGCGTATACATGCCGTGGATGAAGCTGGACGGTGAGATACCCTTCTATTCGGAAGGCATGGGCTGGCAGCGTCAGCACCACATCTATTCCAGCCCGTTCTACTACATCGACTACTGCCTGGCGCAGACCGTATCGCTCGAGTTCTGGGCGATGATCCGCAAGGATACTCAGAACGCCTGGAAGCACTACATGGCCTACACCGTTCAGGGCGGCAGCCGCACTTTCGTAGACCTGCTCAAGAACGCCGACCTGCAATCCCCCTTCGATGAAAACTGCCTAAAGTCCGTCTGCGCCGAGGCGGAGAAGGCATTGGGCGAGTTCGATCTCAGCGGGGTGGAGTGA
>CAYTOU010000124.1:0-7583 GCA_964439295.1 uncultured Oscillospiraceae bacterium | reverse complement strand
GCCGGAAATCAAAGAAACAGAGCATCCGATTAAGTGTGGCACTATCCGAAAGATTGAATTCGACAATGTCGTATTCAGCTATACCGATGAAAGAGCCAATGTACTGGATGGTTTTTGCCTGACTGCGGAAGGCAGCGATAAGATAGGCGTTGTCGGTGAAAGCGGCGTGGGCAAATCCACCATTTTACGATTGCTACTGCGCTTTTGGAATCCCAAGGGCGGTCAAATACGTATAAACGACATACCGATTGAGAACATCGCGCTGTCCGAATTACGCAAACGTATAGCGACTCTTGAGCAGGATACGTTCTTGTTCAACGGTTCAATAGCCGACAACATCGCACTCGGACGCCCCAATGCAAGCCGTGAAGAGATAATTGAGGCCGCACAGCGCGCGGGTATACACGATTTCATACAGACTCTGCCGGAAGGCTATAACACGCCGATGGGACAGATGGGTGGCAGGCTATCGGGCGGTGAAAAGCAGCGCATAGGTATTGCCCGTACGATGATAATCAATCCGGACGTTATTGTAATGGACGAACCTACAAGCAGTCTGGATGTGCTACATGAAAAGGAACTGCTTAAGACACTCAAGGAGCAGTGCGGTGACAAGATGATATTCATCGTTTCACACCGTCACTCCACGCTGACCGACTGCACAAAGATAGTCGAACTGAAATCGGGCAAGGCTGAAAAGCCCACTGTATAATGCCAAAGGCGCATAGTAAAAGACCGGTTCACATGTTGAGAGCCGGTCTTTGCTATGTCCGATAGCTTATGCGTTATCTGACGGCTCGGCGCAGGCGCGATACCATATGCCGGCAGTAGCCGTCCATTATGCCTTCAATCAGAAGCCCGCATCCCAAGAAACGCAGTAGTATCAATTCGGTTTCAAACGGATTACACAGCGCAATCGTGCCCATGGCAATCGATATCGCCGCACATATAAGGCAACTGTACCAACCGACAGCGCTGAGTCTATACATATCTATGCCCCTTTGCAACTTTGCAAAGCCGCCTATCAGCAGTGCCCCGCTCCATACATATGGCAGTGCTTCGCCGGGGACTTCC
The DNA here is from genome assembly GCA_964439295.1 of uncultured Oscillospiraceae bacterium. Classification (GTDB taxonomy): domain Bacteria; phylum Bacillota; class Clostridia; order Christensenellales; family Aristaeellaceae; genus Fimadaptatus. The sequence goes on along the minus strand of CAYTOU010000124.1, from coordinate 6,509 downwards.
GGAAATGAAAACAGTACAATGCTACCCGTCAATAGAGTAAGTCCCACGGTAAAATCATTGCGCATAACTGCCACGGCGCGCTCGCGGCAAAAGTATGCTATTACATAATACAGCCCCGTAAGCGCCATTAATCCAGCCAATGCAAGTGCAAACACGCGCCCGGATGCGTCCGGCACAATGAGCAGTGCCAATCCAAACGTCATAAATACCACGGGTGTAATTATCCCGCTCAATCTGTTTAGAATACTCGTATGCTGCTTTTCACGGGGCTTGTCAATCTTTTTCACGCTTGCACACTCCTTATCAATTGCTTTGCTCGGTATGTACTTCGGAATTTGCTTTTCTGCCCTTGATCTTATACACTGTCTTGCGTATCACCGGACTATCCGGATCTTTAAGCTGTCTTTCGAGAAAAGCGTAGTAGGATCCGGGCGTGATTATGCCGTGTGTGGGAAGCAACTTCACGCCGGTCTGCCCCACCGGTATTATGTAATTCAAGCTGCCCTTGGTTCCGGTCTGACGCAATTGTCATAAATATGACATCTGCATGGCACCGGTAAGCATTGCCCATAGTCCAAAGCCTATATCGAAGCTATCGGATATTATTTCGTTAAACGCCATTACCAGTGCGGCAATCAAAAGCGACAGAGCCGTATTTATCTGAACCGCTACCCAAATACTAAACCGTTTAAAGCACAAAGTCAATTTAAAAGTGCCGACCGCGCAATGGCAGTCGGCACAGGGTGCTATATCACTTTTATCAGATTTCAGGGATTTCAACCTGGATCTCGTGACCGGCAGCGGCACTCTTGTTAATGCCGTCGATGATAGCCTGATTGTAGAGAATCTGGCTGCTCGGTACGGGAGCGGGCTTGCCTTCCTTAATGGCATCCAGGAAGGAACGAATCTTCAGATCGAACAGACCCCAGTTGGGATCATTGTTCAGTATCGGTATCTTGTACTCAACACGCTCGCCGGCGCAGTCGGTGTATACGGTCATGGGGCCGCCTACAGTGCCGTTCCAGCAATCGGTCGAAGGTATGCGCAGGGCAGCCTCGGTACCGAATATGATGGTATCACCGGGGGTGTCCGGATGCATAGCCCAAGCAATACGGAAGTCCAGTATGATGTCGCCTTCCAGACGTACAAACGCAGCGGCGAAATCGTCAACGCTGAAGCGTGCGGCGTTTTCTGCGGCAGTGTGATGTGCATCGGGAGTAGCATACTTCGGGTTGGTGCCGAAGAAGTTGGAGGTATAGCCCGAAACGGTCAGGGGCTTAGGATAGCCGATCGCGTTGAGAACCATATCCAGCGAATAGCAACCGATATCACCCAGAGCGCCGATACCGCCGGTGCTCTTCTCGATGAAGGTGCTGTTCGGTATGCCACGACGACGGCCGCCGCCGGTCTGGATGTAGTAGATCTTGCCCAGAACGCCGCTGTCGACGATGCGCTTGATCATCTTCATGTTGGCATCATTGCGGGGCTGGAATCCGATGGTCAGTATCTTGCCGCTCTTCTTTTCGGCACGGCAGATCTCAACCGCCTCGTCCAGAGTTACGGTGAACGGCTTTTCGAGCAGTACGTTTACGCCATGCTCAAGGGCGTAGATGGTGGGCTCTTTGTGCTGAGCGTTGTATGTGCATATGCTTACGCCGTCCAGCTCTTCGTTATCAATGAGCTCCTTGTGGCTCGGATAGAAGCGAACGCCCTCTACGCCAAACCTCTTCATGAAAGCCTCAGCCTTGCCCGGGATCAGGTCGGCTGCCGCGACGATTTCTACATCGGGCATTTTCTTGTAGCTGAGTATATGGCTCTCAGCTATCCAACCGGTACCGATAATGCCTATCTTGAGCTTACGTGAAGTATCGATCTGCTTAGCTTCTACATCGGGGGTAAACTTGCTCATTACCTCGTCAGCCTGCTTGCTCATTTCCAATCTCCTCTTTTCATCGTGTGTTGGTCGTTTTACAGGTGATTCGAATGTAAAAACCGAACCACCTTCGCACACAAATTATAGCACACTTTCCGCCAATATGCTATAGGAAATTTGCCTTATATGTGTGGATATGCGAAATAGTGTCCGCAACGGACAATTTCCGCATGTGAAATTCAGCGCAAAAACGCCTTATTCTAAAGTCAGCCGTTATCGGTCGGGTCATTGTCCTTTTCGGACTTCTTCTCCTCTATCTCATCCTCCAGCTTGCGACGCTTGGTTATGGATTGCCACAGCCATATGGCAAAGCACACCAACATAAAACCTAATGTGATGTAAAGCACTATTTCATTCGCGTTCATGCTTATTTCTCCTTTTTAATTCTATCTATCCTAGTTTCCCTATTCCCTGGAGAGTTTCCGAAAGCCATGCGCTCCAGTCGGTACCGTCCGAAGCGTTTAGCGCCGCAACAAAGTCGCTGCGATTCGTAATTTCGTATGCGTTATCCGTAACGTATATCTCAAGCGCCTGAGCAAAAGCATCGTCCATAACCTCGTCAAGCATCTGCAGTACTGCCGCACCGCGGTAGCGCAGTACATTTACGTAATCGGTGTTCGACGTAAATACCGAGGCATCGCTTTCGACAGTCATACCGCCCGGCAGTGTAATGCCCAGTGAAGCATCAATGTCACGCTCTATAGCGCTTTGGCACTTAAGTGACGCATTTTGCGCGCACATAAGTGCGGCATACTGCGCCAAAGCTTCGCTGAGCCACGGCTCGGTCATGGAGTCGCTACCAACTATTTCGCCAAACCATTGACGCGCTATCAGGTACGCCAGCTGAGACTCGGCATCCGCCTGATCTTCGTCAAATATGATTACACCGCCATCGCTTGAATCACCCGCGGTATAATCGCCCATGACTATGTTTAGTGTGGCGTACGGGTATTGATACAGCTCATTCATCTGCCTTACGATTTTGGTGGCAAGGCTTACCATGCGTCGCGACGTAAGTCGACTGTCACCGTATATGCGTACGCATACTCCATCGACATTTTGTTCATAGACGTATCCGCCTTGGCGCATCACAATGCTCAGATTGCGCAAATCGTATGCTTCTATACTCCATGTGCGCCAACCGTCGGCATCTAATGAATACTCTGTATTGCCGCACACAATGACATCGTAATCGCTGTGCGCATGAAGAGTCACCGAATAATCGCTCACCGGGAAGCACTCGTATCGACCTACGTAGCCCGGCGAGTAAGCCGTCCATTCCCCATCGGTCAAGCTACACAAATGCGGGTAGAAGTCGGTCATGCGCCACTCTGTATCGTCAAATCCGCCCGCTCCCGAAAACTCAGGCATCAGGACATGGTATTCCATGTACACGCTTACCGCTTCTTCGGGCGCTATGTCACACATCAGTGTAAGCACTGCCTCGCTTGAGCCAGATACGCCCCATTCGACCTTATTGCCATTGACCGCAATTGAGGTAAATTCAATGCCACCCGGCGAATAGCTGTCGGTAAATGAAGCATCGAATTCGTCGGAATCCATGGGTGCCGTACTCGAACGGCGATATGCATTGACGGGCAATGCGAATACTATCCTATCCAATGCCGTATCGTCATTCGTGAAGTCAACCGTTTGAGTTATCAGCATCGCGCCTTCGCTGTAGTATGGCGTGATCTCCATAGTATAGTGGGCATCGCCTGTGTGATTGTCACCCACTTCAGAAGGCTCACCCACCGTGGAATATTGAAAGAGATATATCAAAAACGCTGCTGCACCGGCAAGCAATGCTATAATAAGCACCGCCGCAAGTATTATCAGGCGTCGTTTGTTTTTCTGCTTGTGCATTTGTCGCCTCCTTAAAAAGAAGTATACCCTATGCACGCGGCAAATTGATGAGTTAGGCAATGTCAATGCGTAAATTTAAAGGCAAATCTCTGTTAATGTGCATATATACTTTAGAACACTCAAAAGTCACGACAGAGCCGTATATCAAAGTGCTTTATTCACGTGACATTAACCTTATCGGTGTATACTATGCGCATTAAACATCGGCATTTGCCTGAAATTAGGAGGCAACTTTGAAGAAAGTATTTGCAAGTGTACTGATAGCCGCAATGCTGCTGATGTGCTGCACGAGTGTAAGCGTGGCTCAGTCGGCACAGCACACCGTATACGCGACTGTCGCGCCGGTATTTGCGTTGACAGAAGGATTGCTGCGCGGCATCGATGACTTTTCGGTAAGTCAACTCGTTCAGCCTCAGCTAGACTGTATACGACTGTATGAGCTGTCCGACTGGGATATAGTTCAGCTAAGTAGCGCCGAAATATGCGTAATATGGGGGCATGGACTGGAGAGCTTTTCCGATACATTGACTCAGGCGGAAAGCGGTCCTGCCGTTATAACGATATCGGATGAAGCTAAAGAATACAGCATTGATTCGGATATGAGCGATTATGACTACTACGAGCATTATAGCGGTAGCAATCCGAATTCTTACATGAGCATTGAGTATATCGGAAACGCCCTCGATGCCCTGTACAGCACGATGAGTTCATTATATCCGGATTATTCGGACAGATTTCTCAGCAATTACGAGCGTATGAAAGCGCAAATTGACGAAGCTACCGCGCAGTTGAAAACACTGAGTGAAGCTGCCGATGCTTCACCTGCCGCCGCCCTATTTGAAGGTGCGCCGTATATGTTGGATGAACTAAACATCGAGTGGGAGTACATATACCCGCGCGAGCTGGCATCCGATGTCGAAGGTGAGGATCTGACTGAGCTTATGAATGTGCTTGAGAGCAGCAATGCCTCGTATGTCGTAATTGAGCAACAAGCTCCGATGTCACTCAAGCAGGCACTTACCGATGCAGGCTGGCAGGTAAAGCAGGTGTCAACGCTTACAACGCTCAATGAGCCTACGCTTGAAGAGTATATATCGTATCTTCTAAATAATGCCGAAGCCATTAAAGGCTAACGCAACATAAATACAGCCTCCGATCGCATAAAACCATGCATGGTCGGAGGCTGCTTTCATATATGCCAATATGCCGTATTGTCAAAGCTTAGATGCGCTTATATTCGGATGTTTTTTCATCACCGAAGCCTGCGCCTATCGAGTTTACCGTCAGCGAATCACCGCACGGCTTTATTCTGTCAATGCGGCAGAAAGGTCCGTTGACAAGGCGTAGCACGGTGGTTAGCTCGCCGCTGTGCCAACCGCTGCCGCACAGAGCATATTCTGCTTCCAACGCTCCCGGCGTACCGACTTTCAGCTTGCAAAGAGCCGTGCCGCCGATAGGATAGTCCATGGGACCGTATGTCGCGTTATCGAGCTTTACGGTCACTGTCGTCTTGTTGTCAGCACATTTGATAGTTAGCTCATGACCGTCTTGTGAGCGGTATGTGCCGCTTATGTCGCATCCACTGCCGTCATCGGTTGGGTACGAATATTCAAGGCTTGCGATGCGCTTCCGGAGTTCATCCTGCTCCTCGGCCGTGCCGGGCTCGGCATCTATTGCGCCCAATAGTAGATCATGCACCGCATCCATCTGAGCACCCATATCGTTTGTGCCCGCGGTCATTGCCATTACTGCATCTTCGCGATCGGATACCAGGCAATACTGACCGCACATACCGTCACCACGATAGCGACCATCGCGGCAACGCCAGAACTGATAGCAATAGCCTTGCTCCCAATCGGGATGCTGATTGCGTCCGGAATTGTCGATATGCATGCTTGTTGCCGTTTCTACCCAGCCTTCGGGCAAGACGCGTTCGCCATTCCACATGCCATGGTTTAATAGCAGTTGCCCAAAGCGCGCTATGCTCTCGCAGGAAAGGTGCAGACCCCAACCGCCGCAGTTTATGCCCTGCGGGCTCATATCCCAATCCGGCTTGGGTATGCCAATCTTGTCAAACAAGCGCGGGGTAAGGTAATCGCGCACAGTCATGCCGGTTACGCGCGTAACCATGGCACTGCACAGATATGTATCCAGGCTGTTATAGTTAAAATGTGTGCCGGGATCATACTGCACGTCAAAACTAAGCGTATGGCGGCACCAATCGCCATCGCCTTTAGGCGTGCCATCGCTTTCAGGCGCACGCCCCGAGCCCATGCACAGTAAATCCTTAAGTCTTATGTTGAGCAGGCGCTCGGAGGGATTTTCCGGCAGTTTGTCCGAAAGTACATCTGCTACGCGCGTATCATAGGTCAGTAATCCTTCCGCCACGGCAAAGCCCACAGCGCATGATGTGAAGCTTTTACTTAGTGAAAACAGCATATGCGGCGCCGATATATCGTACGGCTTCCAGTTCATGCGTACGGCTTCCTGACCATGTCGCAATAATATGAGCGAATGTATCTCTATACCACGCTTTTCCACCTCATCGATGAACTGAAGCAGTTTTTTTGAAGATACTCCCAAGCTTTCCGGAGAAACAGCTTTTTCGAACATGTAGATGCACCTCCCATATATCATTTCAGCCACATCATAGCATAATATTATCCCAAGGTCAATATGTGATATTAGGCGATAATTCATGCATGACGGC
>CAYTOU010000123.1:0-7587 GCA_964439295.1 uncultured Oscillospiraceae bacterium | reverse complement strand
CTGGAAGAACATATTCCCAACCTCATAGCACTGACAAAGCCCTGCGCCGAAATCGCTATCGGCGCAATGTTTGAAGAGATGCCCGTCATGTGCCTTAGCACGCCTAAGTATCTAAAGGAAACCGATGCCGCAATGCAGGACGTGCTCGCCTGTGCGCGCGAAGTATGCCCGGATGCCGTATTGGTGCGCCTTGGTGCTTTGGCCAATACGACTGATTGCCGCAAGGCGTATCTTAAGGCGCTCGATAATATTGACGACGCCAAACGCATTTATCCGACAAAGAGCATATTCCTGATAGGCGAAATGGACCTGGCTGCATACTGCCGCAAGCGCATAAGCGAGGGCGAGGCCGCCGCGCTCAGGCGCACATTGCCGCTTTCTGTACTGCGCTCCGATCGCGAATATCAGGATCTTATCAATACGACGTGCGTATACCTGCTGGATTGCGACAGCAGCATAACACGCACGGCCGACGCGCTCTATTTGCATAAGAACACTATAAAGTACCGCTTGCAGCGAATAGGCGACCTATTGGGCTTTCGCCTGGGCAAAATGCCCGAGACAATCGAACTGTATCGCAGCGCGGCCATATACAGATTGCTAAACGCGGTTTAATGACAACAGAATAAACGCTTAAATCGGGCTTTGCCTTTGTCCTTTTGGACAATGAGCTAAAGCCTCTTTTCTGCTCATACGACAGTACACTTTTATATATATAAGTGCTATACTTTCCCCATTCTCAGTACACAATTGAGAATAAAAGAACAAGGGGGAGGGCTTTGACTATGAGCCAAAAGAACACCGGTTTTAAGATTGACGAGTCGCAACGCCAGAGCTGGTTATCCATCGCAGCGGTTTGGGCGGGCGGCATGATATGTGTGCCCTGCCTGATGATTGGCGGCGTACTTGCCGGCGGCGGACTGAGCATGATGCAGATCGTTCTGTCCATACTTATCGGATACGGTCTGATCTGCGCATACATGATCTTCATCGGTATGCAGGCGTGCGATACCGGTCTGCCGGTATCGGTCATGGCGTCGGGTGCTCTGGGAGAAAAGGGCGCGCGCTATATTATCAGTACACTATTGGCCATTGCGTGCGTGGGCTGGTTCGGCATACAGTCCGCAACATGCGGTTCTGCATTTGCCAACATGGTCGCCAATATGATGGGCATTGAGGCATCCAAGGCATTCGTTACCATTAGCTCGATCGTTTGGGGCATTATAATGCTGGTTACCGCGTGCGTGGGCTTTAAGGGTCTTAAGTGGCTCAACTACATCGCCGTGCCCCTGCTGGTTATCGTGTGCCTGTACGGTCTTATCGCCGGTATAGTCACAAACGATGGCGGCACCGCGATTGCAAACTATGCGCCCGAAACGTCCGCCGGCATGGTGTACGGCATATCGATGGTTGTGGCGTCCTTTGCACTGGGCGGCGTCATATCAGCTGACTACTGCCGCTTTGCGCGTAGCCGCGGCGACGTTGTTAAGTCGTCCATAGTCGGCGTTATTCCGGCGGGTCTGTTCATGCTGCTTACCGGCGCGCTGATGAGCATTGTTACCGGTCAGTACGATATATCCGCAATACTGGTATCCCTGGGCGTACCGTTCATAGGTCTGGTCGCACTCGTGCTGGCCACCTGGACGACCAACGTAACCAACGCCTACTCGGGCGGCCTGGCTCTGAGTAACCTATTGGGTCTTGACGAAAAGAAGTCCAAGCTGACCACTGCCATAGCCGGTGCGATAGGCACACTGCTGGCGGCATTCGGCCTGCTGGATGCATTCCAGGGCTTCTTGTCGCTGATGTCGGCGCTTATACCTCCGCTCGCCGGCGTTATGATTGCGGCATATTGGATAGTGGGTCACGGCAAGAAGGAAAACTTTGTAATACGCGAGGGCTTCTCTGCGGCGGGCGTTATATCGTTCGCGGTGGGCGCTATATTTGCCTGCATCACCGGCGGCACATTCGCCAACTTCCCGGGACTGGTTGCGGCAATGCCTTTCCTCAACACGCCCTTCTTTGTAGGACCTGTTAACGGCATAATCGTATCCCTGGTGCTGTACGTGATACTTGCAAAGGTTATGCCCGATAAGAAGGCTTAATTCCCTCACTGGGGCGGATGAGTATTCGTCCGCCTCCTTGATATGTTTAACATTGTAAAGGAGTGAAAAAACGCATATGCGTAAGATAGGAATACCCGAAATAGAAGACATTGCTACCGGCGCATCACTGCTGGGCGCGGGTGGCGGCGGCGACCCTTATGTAGGCAAGCTGGTTGCCATTGGTGCGGTAAAAGAATGCGGCGAAGTAACGCTGCTGGACCCCGAAGAAGTGCCCGATGACGCCCTTATCATACCCATAGCCATGATGGGCGCGCCCACCGTGCTTGTGGAAAAAGCGGTAAATGGCAATGAGTACAAAAAGCTGTACGACATGGTCAGTAAGTTCTTCGGCAAGAAAATATACGCCTTCATGCCCATGGAGGCGGGCGGCGTGAACTCCATGCTGCCCATTGCGGCGGCGGCACGCCTGGGTCTGCCGCTGGTCGATGTTGACGGCATGGGACGCGCATTCCCGGAGCTGCAGATGGTAACCTTCACCATCGGCGGCATAAAGGCCACGCCCATGGCACTGGTTGACGAAAAGGGCAATAGCTGCATATTCGAAACCATAACCAACAAGTGGACCGAGGAACTGGCGCGTGCCGTGACGATGAGCTGCGGCGGCTCGGTATCCGTATCGCTCTATCCTATGAGCGGTAAGCAGATGAAGGAATACGGCGTGCACGGCATAGTAACGCGCAGTGAGCAGTTGGGTCGCGCAATACGCACGATAAAGGACTGCGGCGACATGACTCCCGAAGAGCACTTCCTTAAGATGTCCGAAGGCTTCAAGCTCTTCAAGGGCAAGATCGCCGACGTGCTCAGGGAAACGCGTGCGGGCTTCAACTTCGGTAAAGTCGTGCTGGATGGCATAGGCGAATACAAGGGTCATAAGGCCTATGTCGAATTCCAAAACGAGAATCTATGCGCGACGGTTGACGGCGAAATACTCGCCACGGCGCCCGACCTCATTACGCTTGTCGATACCGAAACGTTCCTGCCGGTAACCACCGATGCGCTCAAGTACGGTAAGCGCGTAATGGTCGTGGGTCTTAAGTGCTTCCACCTCTGGCGTACCGAAAAGGGTATCGAGCTGGTAGGTCCGCGCTACTTCGGCATTGATACCGACTACATTCCGCTGGAAGTGCGCTCAAAGGGAGGTAAGTGAAAATGTATAAGCTCGGAATTGACGTTGGCGGCACGAATACCGATGCCGTGCTGATAGACGAAAACCGCAATGTCGTTGCGGACATAAAGTATCCTACCTCTAATGACATATACGAAGGCATTATGGGCGCACTGCGCACCGTGCTGGAGGTATCCGGCGTGGATCGCACCGAGATACGTCAGGCAATGCTGGGCACCACGCAGTGCACAAACGCCATAGTTGAGCGTAAGCACCTTGCCCCCATAGGCATACTGCGCATTGGCGCACCCGCCACGACCGGCATAGTCCCCATGGTCGACTGGGCGGACGATATAAAGAAGATCGCCGTGGGCAGCGCGATAATAGGCGGCGGCTTTGAATATGACGGCAAGCAGCTGGCTCCGTTCGATGAGGAGGCGGCAAAGGCGTTCTTCCTCGATATGAAGTCCAAGGGCGTTAAGTCTATCGCTGTTTCGTGCGTGTTCTCCACCGTGCGCAACGACCACGAGCTGGCAGCCGCAAAGCTGTGCCATGAGGTAATGGGCGACGATGTGCATGTATCCATATCCAGCGAGATAGGCTCGATGGGTCTTATAGAGCGCGAAAACGCTACCATACTTAATGCCGCACTCTGGCAGGTAGCCGAGCGCTTTACCGAAGGCTTTGCCAGAAGCCTAAAGGATGAGGGCATTACCAACGCCGAAATATACCTAAGCCAAAACGACGGTACTCTTATGACCATGGAGCATGCCCGCCGTTATCCCATACTCACCGTGGCATGCGGCCCCACCAACTCGATACGCGGCGCGAGCTACCTGAGCACCATGCAGAACGCAATCGTGGTCGACGTGGGCGGTACCACTACCGACCTGGGCGTAATACAGAACGGCTTCCCGCGCGAATCCTCTGTCGCGGTTACGATAGGCGGCGTGCGCACCAACTTCCGTATGCCCGACGTCATATCGATAGGTCTGGGCGGCGGCTCAATCGTGCGCGTTAAGCCCGATGGCAGCGTGACCGTGGGTCCGGATAGCGTGGGCTACGAGATAACCAAGAAGGCGCTCGTGTTCGGCGGCGATACGATGACCGCGACCGACGTAGCTGTGCGTCTGGGCATGGTCGATCTGGGCGATAAGTCCAAGGCGGAATGCATACCAGAAGACGTTGCGCATAAGGCAATGGACGCAATACGCGCGCTTGTCGAGGACAACGTGGATGCCATGAAGGTATCCGGCAACGATGCCGACATCATACTGGTGGGCGGTGGTTCGATTATATTGCCCGAAAAGCTGGCCGGTGCCGCAACGGTAGTAAAGCCCGAGCACTTCGGTTGCGCCAACGCAATAGGTTCGGCGATATCCAAGGTCAGCGGCACATTTGAAAAGCTGATGAACTATGACGAGCTGCCCCGCGAGCAGTCGCTGGAAAAGGCAAAGAACGAGGCAATAGAGCTCGCAGTAGCCGCCGGTGCTGTGCGCGAAACCGTCGAGATAATCGAGATGGAGGATGTACCGCTTGCGTACTATCCGGGCAACACCAACCGCGTAAAGATAAAGGCCGCGGGCGATCTGAAGTAAATCTAAAATCGCAAATTATGAGCAGGCAGGAGCGCGTAAAGCGGCTTCTGCCTGCTTTCGCATGGTGAAAAATTGCCGCGTGCATTTCTGAAAAAACGGCGCGGCAAAATGTCGATTGAGAAAATCGGCTGATTTATCGAAATGTGAGAAAAGCGATTTTCAAATAGCAAGATTTATGGTATGATTCTTATGTGGACAAGCACTGAAAGGTAGGTTTATTGATATGAGCGATTATGTAGTGGGTATAGACGTCGGCGGAACGACGGTTAAGCTGGCGATTTTTTCTCTCGAAGGTGAAAAGTGCCACTCGTGGGAAATCGTTTCTCCTTCCAGAGAAGAAGCGGATGAAAAGCTGTGGCCCGCAATGGCGGATAGCATAAAGGAAAAGTTCGCGGAGCTGGGTCTGCCTTACAGCAGCCTCAAGGCCGCCGGCATTGGTCTGCCCGGTCCGATATATGAGGATGGATATCTCCCGCGCTGCGTGAACCTGGGCTTGGGCGCATGCCATCCGGCAGATCTGCTGAGTAAGCTCCTGGGCGTTCCGGTCAAGGCGGGTAACGATGCCAACGTCGCCGCACTGGGCGAGGTATACTACGGCGCGGCAAAGGGATACGAAAATGCGGCGCTGTTCACACTGGGCACGGGCGTAGGCGGCGGCATAATAGTCAAGAGTCAGATAGTCGCCGGCAATCACGGCGTGGGCGGCGAGGTAGGTCACTTCGTTGTAAACCCCGATGAAGAAGACGCGTGCAACTGCGGTAACCACGGCTGCCTTGAGCAGTACGCGTCCGCGACCGGTATCGTGCGCACGGCAAAGAAGTTGCTTGAAAGCAGCGATAAGCCCTCGACTCTGCGCAATCTCGATAAGGTCACCGCAAAGGCTGTCTGCGACGAGGCGCGCAACGGCGATGCAATAGCACTTGAGGCGCTTGAGTGCTTCGGCAAGTACATGGGTCTTGCAATGAGCTATGTTCAGCTGACCAGCGATCCCGACATAATGCTGCTGGGCGGCGGCGTAAGCCGCGCGGGTCAGATACTGCTGGACGTAATCGAAAAGTATCTGGTAAAGTACACCCACATCGCCGAAAAGCACGCCAAGCTGGCCATTGCCACACTGGGCAATGACGCGGGCGCATATGGCGCGGCGGCACTCGCATTCAGCGCAATAAAATACAACTAATAATTGACGATATAATCAATGCCCGCCACGATACGACTTCGTAGCCGTATCGTGGCGGGCACTTATATATGCGTCAAAGCGATAACTCGTCGCCTGCTTTGCCTATCAGTATGATGAGTTCACCATTGTCTGATATAATGCGTCCCGCGAGCTTTTCACTTTCCAGCCAACGTAGTGAAGGTTGATCCGTCAATATATGCGGCGCCGTGTCCGATTCTCCAAGCCGGGCGCTGTTTTCAACGAATAGGCACGCCGGATTGCCGTCGGAATCAGTGCCTTTAATCATGTATCGCGCGGACAGCGTGCCGCTGCCGTCCGGGTACTCGATTTGAGTATCCACGCCGCCCGGCAGTATACTGCCGCTAAAGCACTCGCCTTCGCATATGCCGTCAAACAGCACCATACGCGCCGTGGCATTGGGCGATGCGACTTCCTGTACGCCTTTAACGTTTACGCTTAGCTTAAGCAAGTACATGTGCCGACTCCTTTATCATGCCAATGGACTTTTCAAGCGCAAAGCTCAAGTCATCGCCGCCGAAACCGTGTCCGGCGCCCTTGATTACGTATAGCTTGGCGTGGGGGAATAGCTTCTCCGCCTTTTGCGATACATCCAGCGGCACAACAGGGTCGCGGTCGCCGTGCAGCAAAAGCACCTGCCCCGCGTAATCGGGCATAGCCTTCCATGGGTCAACCTGCATGGCAAGACGGTCAAAGTCGGGCGATAGCCGTATGCCGAATACGGTGGGATCGTTTTTTAGGAAGCGCTCGCGCGATGCGTCGGGTATGATCAGCGCCGGGAACCATAATAGTAGACCGCGGAATAAATCAGGATACTTCTGCGCGGTCATGACGCTTATCAGCCCTCCCTGACTTTCGCCCATCAGGAATAGAGCATCGGTCGATTCGCGCGCGCGTACATAGTCAACCATGAGCTTGAGGTCGGCGCACTCGGTGTCAAGCGTCATCATCTCGGATAGCTTGCCGTCGCTGGTAGTGCGCGCACCGCCGCCGCAAAAGTCGAATAGATAGCTGTCAATGCCCGCCTCGGCAAACGCCGCGCCTTGCCGTAGCTGATCGGCATAGCAGCTGTTGAATCCGTGGCATATTATAACCGCCGGACGCTTCCCGCCACACTCGGGCACATTGTGTATGCCGCGCACAGTCAAGCCGCTCGGGTGCTTAAGCTCCAGTTTTTCGGTAGTGTAAGAACACATTACGCATCACTCCTTTGCATTGTTGATCTTCATTTGCTTTAATACAAGTTTATACCGCTTTACGAGATTTGGCAAGGGGCGCGCGTGCGCGCGGGTTAGTGACTAGTGAATAGTAGGCGAGTGACTAGTTTTGAGTTAGTGTGCTGAGCAACTTTGCATTCTAACTCATCTAAGTGTCAATAAGATACTTAGAGTATGAAACGGGCAATAGAATATTAGTTCTGAAAAACACCTTGCACACTAATTCAAAGCTAACAGCTAACGGCTAACGGCTAACAGCTCTCTCGTATATGGTGGGGCGTGAACAGATTCTGCCGACTCTCCCCTGAGCCGCCGAACGGGTTCGGCGGTGAACATCCGCGGG
>CAYTOU010000122.1:0-7760 GCA_964439295.1 uncultured Oscillospiraceae bacterium | reverse complement strand
AGCCCTGATAATAGCCTCTTACTTGATTACGGTAGCCATTTCCTTTAATCAAGTTAGCTATATTTCTTTCGGTGGGGGGTAACGGACATGCCATTCATATAGGTCATCCCTTCACAATATAATTAAAAAAGCTCGAAAATCTTCGAGCTTCAAAAAGTGGTCGCAACAGGACTCGAACCTGTGACCCCATCGATGTGAACGATGTGCTCTACCAACTGAGCCATGCGACCATATTTGGATGACTCCACAATTATAGCATTTTTGTCGAGACATGTCAAGAGGTTAGGTGGACATTTTTGCACGGGCTTTGATGAGTTTTTGATGGCGCTTCACATAAAGCACTCTGATTTTACTATATTCCCTGCTCCCTCTCCCCGCACACATAAGCCGTCTACGCAAAAACGCGAAGACGGCTTAATCGCTTGCTTGCTTATTACTATCAAAAACCCTTGACACCAAAGCGTGAAACTACATCATCGTAGCTTTCCGGCGTACCTATGTCCACGCACTCGCCTGTAAAGAGGTAGGCGTGCACGGGCTTGCGCAGTGGGTTTGTGCTGCTGCACAGCCAGCTCGGGAAGTGGCCGGGGGCATCCTTGGGCTGACCCATGTCGAGGTACTGCTTAATCAGCGGCACGGTTTCGCGGCGGTACAGGTAAAGCGCGTATACGCCTATATCGCTCTGCGGGTTTTCCGGCTTTTCCACCATTTCGGTTACATTGCCGTTTTCGTCAAGCTTGGCCACGGCAAAACGCTTGAGCTGTTCATAGTCGTCTATGTGCGCTGCGCAGATCGTGTCGCAGCCGCTTTCGCGAAATTCTTTGACCAAATTGTTCAGGTCGAACGTGAAGAAGTTGTCACCGGCGGCAACGAAGAGGTCATCGTCTATACCGGCCTGCTCTATCGTAAACTGCAAATCGCCTATCGCGCCGCGGCGATCCACATTGCTGGTGGTGCCATCGTCCCATACGCTTATGCCCAAATGAGCATACTCGGGCTTGAGTAGCGCCTTTTCGCGCCATGTAATGAACTGGTCAATGAACTTATGATTGCTGACCACATGCACATGTGTGAGCCCCTCTATGCGCGCCATGTCGTCCAGAATGAAGTTGATTATGGGCTTTTCGCCTATGGGCATGAGTGCCTTTGCCCTGCCCTGTGCCCTATCCTTAAGGCGCGTTGCATAACCCGCCGCAAGTATGATTGCCTGCATAGTACAATCCTCCGGAAAAGTTAAAATGCCTTTTATTCGTTAATCTATCTATATCATAATACATACCGTTGCATTTGTCAAACCATTTGCGCATCATGTGCCGCAAGTGCCGTCATTTTGACATAAATTATGGCAAATTCGGCTCTAGACGCAAAAACGCGCCGCCCGATATGTCTTGCCACGGCATACGAGCGGCGCGCATTCATATTAGACTATCTTAGCTTTCCTTATAGTAGTTGATGAGGCAGCCCGCGGTAAGTATGCGGCGCTCATCCTGAGTCAAGGGCATCTTGAGCTTTATTGTGGTGTGATTGTCGCCGCTTATCAGCTCGGCATCGATTTCTTCGGCACCGGACTGAACAGCCGTACGTACACCACGCAGCACAATCATATCGCCCTGCTTTATACCGCTCTGCTCGGCATCCGGGAATATGAAGGGTATTATGCCCCAGTTAATCAGGTTGGAGCGATAACGCTTGGTCGCATATTCGCGTGCGATGTTTGCCCTGCCGCCCAGAACGCGCTGGCAGCTGGCTGCCTGCTCACGCGCAGAACCGTCGCCGGGCTTAAGTGCAAACACCAAAGTGCCCAGCTCGACATCACAGTTAGGCAGTCCGGAGCGGCTTAGCATCTCCTGTGCCTTTTCGTTCATATCGCTACCTTCCAGGACGTTATTGCGTAGTGAAGCTTCAGCAGAGCGTACTTCCTTGGCCTTGGGCACATAGGAAGGAACCTTACGCGACAGCGCAAATCCCGCCAGACGCTCGGGGTTGGAGCGATAAGAAGAGGTATCGCCGGAAGGTATCAGCTCATCGGTCGTGGTTACCGGATCGTATATAGCGGCGGCAACCTCCAGCGCCATGTTCTCGCTCATGGGATAGAACTTAGGCCAATCGGATATATTCGGACCGTACTTAAGCTGATAGTCGGGCTGCGGATGTCCGTAGCCGTGGTAGATGCGCTTATTGTACGTGCCGTTATCGAATTCGTAGGAGTAATCTATGTCGTCGGGTATTTCGACCTTATCAGCGCCGGTCAGTATGCCGTCGCGCAGTGCGGTCGCCGCAATCGAGCGCGCATCCATGAGAGCGACGTAAGCGTTCTGACCCTCACCCGGCTTAGAACCTTCGCGGTTGGGGAAGTTGCGCGTGGTGTGACGCAGGGACAGTCCGCCGTTCTGCGGCACATCGCCCGCGCCGAAGCACGGTCCGCATATCGCGGTGCGCAGTATGGTGCCGGACGCAAGCAGCTTTTCGACCGAGCCGTTACGCAGAAGATGCATGAGCTGCGGCTGAGATGCCGGGTATGCACTCATCTGGAAGTGACCGTATGTCAGATCCTTGC
Source organism: uncultured Oscillospiraceae bacterium (assembly GCA_964439295.1). Taxonomy (GTDB): domain Bacteria; phylum Bacillota; class Clostridia; order Christensenellales; family Aristaeellaceae; genus Fimadaptatus. The sequence goes on along the minus strand of CAYTOU010000122.1, from coordinate 5,203 downwards.
CAGCCAGCATTGCGGCTACCGTTGTCAGGTTTTCGAACGTTCCGCCTGAGCAGCCGGCTATTATGCCCTGCTCTGCGCGTACGCCTTCGCTGGTTATCTTGCTGCGTATGTCGGCGGCACTGAGTCCCAACTCATTGAGTATATCGCCCGCATTGGACGTGAATTCATCTATTGTAAATACATTACTGGGATGGAACGGTAGCGCGATCATCGGGCGAATCTTATCCAGCTCGATGGTTATGGCGCCGTCATACAATGCGCCGTTATACGGCTCCAGCTCATGATAGTCTTCACCGCGACCGTGTATCTGCAGATAGCGACGAACCTTTTTGTCGGTGCGCCATACAGAGCTTAGGCAGGTGGTTTCGGTGGTCATTACATCAATGCCGCCGCGGAAGTCCACGCTCAGCTCGTCAACGCCAGGTCCGATGAATTCCAGTATCTTATTTTTGACAAGGCCTTTGGCAAATACAGCCTTTATAAGTGCCAGTGCGACATCCTGAGGACCTACGTAGCGCTCGGGCTTGCCGGTCAGGTATACAGCCACTACCTCGGGATACGCTATATCGTAGGTGCGGTTGAGCAGCTGCTTTACCAGCTCGGGACCGCCTTCACCTATGCCCAGTGTACCCAGCATGCCGTAACGCGTATGGCTGTCCGAGCCAAGCAGCATCTTGCCGCAGCCCGCCATCATTTCGCGCGCATACTGATGTATGACCGCCAGGTGTGCCGGTACAAAGTCTCCGCCGTACTTCATGCACGCGGACAAGCCGAAAGCGTGATCGTCTTCGTTTATGGTGCCGCCTACCGCGCAAAGAGAATTATGGCAGTTGGTAAGCACATACGGCAGACCGAACTTTTGCATATCGCCCATGCGTGCCGTCTGAATTATATTCACATACGTGATGTCATGCGACAGCATGCCGTCAAAGCGTATTTTGAGGCTGTTCATATCGCCACTGGTATTGTGCTTTTCCAGTATGCGATACGCTATAGTGCCCTCGCGCCCATCCGTGCCTTGTGCCGGCACAAGTTGCCCGTTTATCAAGCGCATTGGCTGCATCTGACAATTGACCATGCAAAATTCCTCCCGTATACACGCGTTTAACAATCAACCGCAAGTGACTCATTACATAATAAGCCCTTATACGCTTTTCGTCAAGTTAGCCAAGTGCAAGCACCTGTTAATTTTTGCTGCTTATGAATATTCACTTGTGTGACCGTCCGACTATGGTTTTATGCATATGTGGTGCATAAAACGCTACTTCATCTGTAAGTACTTTCCTGCGGCGGCAGCCGCCACGGCACCGTCCGCGGCAGCGGTCACTACCTGTCTAAGCGGCTTTGTGCGTATGTCGCCAGCCGCGTATACGCCCGGCAATGAAGTTTGCGTATCTTCACCCGCAATGATGTATCCCGCCGGATCCAGGTCCACCTTGCCGCGCACAAGTTCGCTACCGGGCACTTGACCTACCGCGACGAATACGCCCGATACGGCTACTAATGTGTCCGAACCTGTCTTTACATTGTGCAGGGCAACTGTTTCCAAGGTATCAGCGCCATTTAATTGTGTGACTACGCTATCCCAGATTATCTCTATATTGCTCTTTTCTTTTAAACGCTCCGCAAGGGCAGCATCGGCGCGCAATGAGTCGCGCCTGTGTATTAGGTACACGCGCTCACACAATTGGCTTAGATACAGCGCGTCCTCTGCCGCGGTATTGCCGCCGCCCACTACTGCGACTCTTTTGCTGCGGTAAAACGCGCCGTCGCATGTGGCGCAGTATGATACTCCGCGCCCGCGAAGTCTGTCTTCGCCCGGCACTCCGAGCTTGCGCGCCTGTGCGCCCATGCAGAGTATCACCGTGCGCGCTTGAATATCGCCGGATGCGGTTTTTGCGGTCTTTATATCGCCATCGAGCTCAAGCTGCAATACATCGTCATATCGCACTTCGCAGCCCGCCTGTTCCGCCTGCTGCTGAAATTCCATCATTAATTCCGGACCGCCTATGCCGCGCGCATATCCCGGATAATTTTCTATTATGTTAGTGGTCGAGGCTTGTCCGCCGACAAATAGCTTTTCGAATATCGCCGCCTTAAGTCCCATGCGCGATGCATAGAGTCCCGCCGTCATGCCTGCCGGTCCCCCGCCGATTATCATTACGTCCAGCATAGCTTATCCTCCATTGTCCGATCAATCGACTTCGCCGCGGTCTTCCAGCACCTTATGCATATATTCCATGCCGTACGCCACAGCGCAGCCCGCTATGAAGCAGCCCGCATACAATAGTATGCTCATCGCATCGGTTGAACTTTGACTAAAGGGCAGAATAGCGGCGGTCGACACGATTACTATGCCGAATATCGCGTGCAGCAACACCGCGTAGTGCTTATCGAGCAGCCATCCCATGCCGCGTGAGAGCAGCACTATCGTTGCCGCCAGTCCCAGAATAAGGGGCAACACCACGCTCATGTCAAGTGTGCTTATGCCGGCGGTCATGGGCTGATACAATCCCAGGAATATGAATATCGATGACGGACTCATGCCGGGTACGACAATACCCAGACCCCACAGCACGCCGCACACCAGCCACCACGCAAAGTTAGGCGTTACACCGGATGAGCCGTTTGAAGTCCCCACGCTACTTATAAGATACAACCAAACTGCGGTAAGTACACCGGCTATGACCATGGCTATCCATGCGTTTTTGCCGTGTCCCTTAAGGCCTGCTTCGCGCCAGAGCGAAGGCAATGTACCGATCACCAGACCCGCAAACAGCCATATGGCGGGCACGGGCGATTCTCGAAACAGCCAGTCAACCAAGCCGGAAAGCCCGACAATACCCACCAGAAAGCCTATTATGATGGGCAGGAAGAACCATGCCTTACTCTTAAATTCGCGCACCGGATGCGCCAGGAATTCCATAAGTGGCTTATATATGCCGAATACCACGCTGAGCACGCCGCCGCTTATGCCGGGCAGTATCGCACCCACGCCCACCACTGCGCCCTTTATAATGCGCAGCAGAAATTCCAGCGGACTTTTGCCGCCATTGCCGTTTGAATTAGTCTTTTCGCTCATGTTCTCCTCCGAATGCAGCATATGCATATAATCAATTGTATTTTCCCCGCCACTTATTATAAACCGCCGGAGTTACTTTTCATAGGGGCAATTTGAGGTTTGAGCATTAGAACTCAATTAGGCGCAAAAAGAAAAGCGAAGAGGACGCATTGTCTTCTTCGCTTTATGAATGCTAATAGGTATTACGCATTGCGCAGTTTCTTGCTTGTTCCCTTAATGACGCTCTCCAAACCTGCAACGGCGGGTATGAAGGCAAGCGCCATTGTGACCAGCGTCTCGGGTCCCAGATATGTGATGTTGTACGTGAGCGAATATACCCACGGATTCATATCGCCTGCGTATTCGGCAAAGAACACCGCACCGGATACGACCGCGCATATGTAGCGACCTACGCACGCGATCAGAACCGCAAGCGGCAGGCGGAATACACCCAGAGAACGCTTATTGCGTAGCAGTGCGCCCAATCCGACCATCGCCATTGCCAGCGGGTAATCCAGTATCAGTTGCAGAGGATGCACGACATATGCCGATTGCAGTAGACCCAGCAGACCGCACAGTGCGCCGGTCAAGAAACCCGGCCATGTGCCGTATGCCATGCTGAACAGTATTATGGGCAGCATGGAGCCGGGGGTTATGGAACCGCCCTGCGGCATGCTGAACAGCTTGATCTGACCCAGAACGTACGTCAGCGCCGTGCACATGGCCGCACTTGCGAGCATGTGCGTGTTCCACTTGGTCTTGCGACCCGCGATATACATGCATACCGCGAACAGCACCAGCAGTAGTATGGCCGCAAGTATGTAGCCGTTCCACTCGCTGAACTTTTCGAATACACCCGAAAGATACTCTCCCATAGTTTAGCCTCCGCGCGAATCTTCGCAAAAGATTCCGCTCGACCGGGCCGATGGCAAATAAAAACCCGTGCATCTTTTGTGATACACGGGAAACGCATACACATGCGGTTTATGCCTCATGCGATTCGCTTCCCTACGGTGGGATTACCCACTACCAGGTTCCAAGGGTCCGGGCATGCGCCCGATCTCAGCCATAAGCTCCCCCAGCGGTAACGTTATTATATATTGATGGCAAATCGCTGTCAATACACTTATTGTTATTTTACGGATATTCAGTTCTTTAAGCCGCCATGAAGTACTTAATCGCGTATATTATCAGCAGGTGTACCGGATAGAATGCGTAGAATACGTACTTATTCAGCTTTATATTGGTATGCGTGGGTATTATAATCAATGGCAGACTGAACATAGCCAGCGACTGCAAATGCACACCGAAATTGCCTATACTAAACAGCAACTGCGAATCCTTGCCCCAGTATATGCAGAAGGCCGTCATGATTATCGCCGCCAGCAGCTTTGAGCGGCGCACGAGGTAGAAAAGTATAATCAAATATACGCCGTTCATGCCGTAGTTGGGGCTGATAAAGTATGACGCAAGCAATGTCATGGGCAATGCCCAATACTCTTTATCCTTAATCGACCATATTGCGATAAGTCCCAGCAGAAGCGTCAAGTATATGTTGTGCTTTGTCCAGGCGTTTCCGAACGCAATCACATAGCAGGGCTGGCTGACAAAGTAGAACAGTGTCAGGCGTTTCATATAGTTCTTTATATCGTGCGTATACTCCGCGCCCACAACAATACACCATGCGAATATTGGAAAAGACAGGCGCCCTATTGAGCGCATGAGTACGTCATTACCCATGAGCTGATAACCCACATGATCTATTACCATTAGCACTATGGCGACCAGCTTGAGTAGCCCCGTGTCGGTGTTTAATGCTATTGACGGCTTTTTGTTTTTCAATTCATTCGACTGCATGTTTTGATGCGACCTTCTTTCTGTGTACTCGCAAAAATACATATCTTTGCTATTCTACGCGCCGTGCCCGCTTTCCTGCATTTGCACAAAAAAGCCGCTTGGATAGATGTTTCTCGCAATTATTAACACAATTCGCGCTTAATTCCGTGTCCTTAAGTTATATAATATACGAAAGAAACATGCTCTGACGCGCAGGGTTATCCGACGCGAAAGGCGTTGTGACAAAGATGTCCGTGCCTTGACAAGCGCTAATTGCGATTGTACATGGCGCGGTTTTTATATTTA
>CAYTOU010000121.1:0-7763 GCA_964439295.1 uncultured Oscillospiraceae bacterium | reverse complement strand
CATCGCCGGGAACTGCCCTGTCGTCGTTTCCGTAATAGTCCAGATATACTTCATCTCGCCCGGGAATAAGCTTTACCGTTTCACGTATCATTTTTGTATTACCTCCGAATTGGAATATTCCTTAAGTAGATGATAGCGCATTTGCCGCGCCGTGTCCATACATATATGTGGAAAAATGCTACACATAAGCGCTCGTACTGTTTTGTTTGTGTTTGAAGGTCAAAAATAACATTTCGCGAGTTGACGGATGTAAGCGAAAAAACTATAATGGATTTCGCACGTTTGTCCGATTTCGGACACATAGGAGGCGATGCAATGGAGAATGACTTGAGCCCACTGCAACAGTATAATGCCGTATTCCGAAAGGGCGATGAAGCCTTTCATAATGCGGTCAAGTCGTTCAATATGTCGGAAGGGACATTTAGGATACTGTATAACCTGCGCGATATAGGTCATGATCTTTCACAGCGCGAAGTATATCGCAATGCCTGTATGCCTAAGCAAACGGTAAATTCCGCGCTGAAAAGGCTGGAGAGCGATGATTATATCGAATTACGCACGGACAGCGGCACAAAGGGACGCATCGTCTCACTAACACCTAAGGGCGAAGAACTCGCCCGACATACGGTCGATTTGGCAATGAATGTCGAACGATTGACAATGACTCAAATGCCGGCGCAGGAGCTTGAAATGCTCATAAGCCTTATGAATAAGTACACCAATGCGCTGACAAACAACATGCATGCAATGCTTGAAGGCATGGATAATCAAAATACTTTAGACGGGGAATAGGTGAAATATGAAAATTCAGCTTTCGGATCACTTTACCTACGGAAAACTCTTTAGGTTCTGCCTGTCGCCGATTATAATGATGGTCTTTACCTCGATATACGGCGTGGTTGACGGACTGTTCGTTTCCAACTATGTGGGCAAGATACCCTTTGCCGCGATAAACTTGGTCATGCCGTTCATAATGGTTCTGGGCGGCCTGGGCTTCATGGTTGGTACCGGCGGTAGCGCTCTGGTCGCAAAGACGATGGGCGAGGGCGATAAGGAGCGCGCTAATCGCTACTTTTCTATGATGGTCGAATTCACCGCTCTTCTGGGCGTATGCACGACTGTGATTGGCGTTATACTCATGCCGCAGATTTCCCGCTGGCTGGGCGCGACCGATGCAATGCTTAACGACTGCGTTGTATACGGACGCATCGTGCTTAGCTTTAACGTCGCATTCATGTTCCAGAACATATTCCAGACATTTTTGACCACTGCCGAAAAGCCTAAGCTGGGCCTGATTGTGACAATCGCGGCGGGCGTTACCAACATGGTGCTGGATGCGCTGTTCATCGCCGTGTTCCATTGGGGCGTTGCCGGTGCGGCCATTGCGACCGGTATAAGCCAGAGCGTGGGCGGCATACTGCCCTTCATATTCTTTGCCCGCCCCAATAGCAGCCTGCTCAAACTCAAGTGGACTAAGTTTGAGGGCAAGATACTGCTCAAGGCCTGCACAAACGGCTCTTCCGAGCTTATGTCCAATATATCCAGCTCTATCGTGAGCGTGCTGTATAACTTCCAGCTGCTCAAGTACGCGGGCGAAAACGGCGTTGCCGCTTATGGCGTGCTTATGTATATCCAGTTCATATTCGTCGCCATGTTCATCGGCTATACCGTAGGCACTGCACCCATAATAGGTTATCACTACGGCGCCCAGAACTATGACGAGCTCAAGAGCATGCTGCGCAAGAGCCTTAAGATAATGGGCACATCGGGCATAATAATGATGATACTGGCAATCGTGCTGGCCGCGCCGCTGGCTAAGATATTCGTCGGCTATGATCTGGAACTGTTCGATATGACTACGCGCGCGTTTAAGATATTCTCGTTCGCGTTTATATTCTCGGGCGTGAATATATTCTCGTCTTCATTCTTTACCGCGCTCAATAACGGCGCTATCTCGGCGGCGATCTCCTTCCTGCGCACGCTGGTGTTCCAGCTGCTGTCGGTATTGCTGCTGCCGCTGATATTCGGACTGGACGGCATATGGTTCGCTATAACCGCCGCAGAAGTATTCGCACTGATTATTTCGATAGTATTCCTGGTAAAGAAGCGCGAGCAGTACCATTATTGATGGTGCGGTAGCGCTGTTGACAACGGTGTGGGGCTGATATATAATTACTTATACCCCTGATGGTATGGAGGCTGTAATTATGAAGCAATGTATGGATTCGGAAAACCTGCACCGCCGCCTAAAGAAGATTATCGGTCAGGTTCAGGCGATAGACCGCATGATAGATGAAGATGTCCCGTGTGAAGATGTGCTCTCCCAGATAAACGCCGCCAAGTCCGCACTGCATGGCTGCGGCAAGGTGGTGCTGGAGGGTCACATAAAGCATTGCGTGCGCGATGGCATAGAGCACGGCGATGCCGATAAGACGATAGAGAACTTCACAAAGGCGGTCGAGCGTTTCTCAAATATGAGCTGAGTGACCGCCGGAACGCTCCGCAATTGATAAGACAAAATGAAGCGACACTGAGTTTGAAGTGTCGCTTCTTTTTTCCGTATTACAGTCTATTTAGCACATCGCCGATATCGCCGTTTATGCATATCGACTTTGCGCTTATTTCGTCGGGCGCAAACGCCTCGCCGAAGTTTATGCATGCGTATGATGTATCCTGCCGCTGGTATGCCAGCTGCCAGAAGTTGTACTTGACTATTCCGGGCGTATTGTATCCCACACCTAACTCAAGCAGCAGCACCTTCTGCCTGTTACGCGTGCGTATGAAGTCGTCACATCTGCGCGCGGCTTCATGCCAGCCTTTGTCCTCAACAAACGTAGAGTCGGCGCGCAGGTTGGTGGTCATGGGCTTGCCGCAATGCGGGCATATGGGTATCAGCTCATGCGGTATGCGCATGTCCTTTTGCTCGGCAACCATTTTGCGGATGATTTCCTCATTGTCAAACGTTTCCTGACAGCAGGGCTCGCTGCACTGAAATAGCCCGTAGTCGCCCTGAGTATAGAATAGCCTGTGCTTGTCAAAGCCCGCCTTTTGAAAGCAGTGATCCACATTTGTCGTCAGCACAAAGTAGTCCTTGCCTTCAATAAGTTCCTTTAGCCTATTATAAACCGGCTTGGGCGGATCGGTGTATCTATTTAAATATATGTATTTGCTCCAGTACGCCCACTTCTCTTCAAGCGTTTTAAATGGATAAAACCCACCTGAATACATGTCGGTAAAGCCATATTTCTCGGAAAAGTCCGAAAAGTTCTCTTCGAATCGCTCGCCCGAATATGTAAATCCCGCCGATGTGGACAGTCCCGATCCCGCACCGACTATGACTGCATCGGCTGCGTCCAGCGCCTTGCGCAGTCGCTTTATTTCGTTAGCCTCGGCATGTTGCTTTAATACGTTCATGTTTTCACCTTTATTATGTATTTGAACTCAGCAGCGTGCGGTATATGCGCTCATCGCTTTCCTTGAACACGTTGAATATCGCGCGCATCCGCCCGGACTTGACCGCCTCATGCCCGCGCACAGTATCTATCGCAATTCGCGCCGCAAGCTCGGCAGGGAAGTGGAATTCGCCCGTCGATATGCAGCACAGCGCAATGGTCTGTAAGTTCGCATCCGCCGCGGCATCAAGGCAGCTTTTATAGCATGACTTAAGCAGCGCGCAATCTTCATCTGTCACATCGCCGGTAATAATTGGTCCCACCGTGTGCAATACATACCTTGACGGCAGGTTGTACGCGGGCGTTATCCGCGCACGTCCCGTGGGCTCGTCATGCGTCTCGTGCGACATTATCTCGGCGCACTTTAGGCGCAACTGCACTCCCGCATACGTGTGTATCGCGTTGTCTATGCAGCCGTGATTTGGGCAAAAGCAGCCCAGCAGCTGCGAATTTGCGGCATTGACAATGGCATCGCACTTAAGTGTGGTAATATCGCCGCGCCATACCGCAATGCCCTCGGGTGAATATTCAAGATCATCCGCGCACGTTATGCCTTTTTCGGCAATTGCGGCTTTAAGGTATTCGTCCTGCACGCGTAGAAAATCGTCCGACACCGGCAGCGGCTCGCGCGTATTGAACAGCGCCCGCAAGAGCCTACGCTGATCGCCCGATGAATATGGTATCTCCAATCCGGAAAGCTCCGCGCGTTCAGAGATGAGCGCGCGTATCAGATACAGGCGCCTTTCGGCCTGATTGTGTATATCGTTCATAATTCGCTCCTCCGCGCTTTTAAGTATACCTTCTTTGCTTGCGCTTGAACAGTACGCACTTTTTTGTGACTGTGCCGACAGCATCATTTGACATATATCTGACAAAAGTACTTGACTTGAGTGCAATCAAGCGTCTATACTATTACCATACGGACGGCTGCAAGTTTTTAGACAGCCATGTGCAAATAAGTGGGAGGCGCAGAGTCTTGAGAAAGAATTTCGGTGCAAAGTCGTATACTTATCCTCAACCTGTGTTCATAATCGCGGCATATGACTCTGATGGCAAGCCCAACGCCATGAACGCGGCGTGGGGTGGCATTAGCGAGGATCATCAGCTGTCCATATGCATAAGCGCGGGTCATAAGACCACCGCTAACATACTGGATAAGAAGGCGTTTACCGTCAGCATGGCGGACGCAAAGCACACCGCGGCGTGCGATTATCTGGGCGTTGTGTCCGGAAATGAAGAGCCGAATAAGTTTGAAAAGGCCGGCTTCCATGCGACCAAGTCCGCGTTTGTCGATGCACCGCTTATAGACGAATTGCCCATTGCGGTTGAATGCTCCCTTATCGACTATAACCCCGAAACCTGCATACTTGTGGGCGATATCGTAAACGTGAGCGTGGACGAAAGCGTTCTGGATAAGGACGGAAATGTGGATGTAGCCCTGGCGCGCCCCATAACGTTCGACCCGTTCAATAACACATATGTGGCATTGGGCGATGTAGTGGGTCACGCATTCCAGGACGGCTTTGAGATAAAGTAAATTAGCGGCGATTTAGTATTCGGCGCAGTGACTGTTATACCGTGCTGCGCCGAAGTTTAAACGCTGTATATACAGGCGTCGTTTTACATGCAGAATACATCGAATTTTTCTGATGTATCAAACAGCGCCTTGAGGGAAGGACAATGATATAATACGATGAGCAATCGGGTAATACAGTTGCTTTTGGACTCGTTCGGTCAGATACTTCTGCCCGGACTTACTATGACCATACCGCTGACGGTTATATCGTTTTCGCTGGGCATGGTGATTGCGATAATTACCGCGCTCGTACAGTTCGCAAACATACGCGTGCTTAAGCAGATCGCGCGGTTTTACATTTGGGTTATTCGCGGTACGCCCTTGCTGGTACAGCTGTTCGTGGTGTTTTACGGCTTGCCCGATGTTGGCATACTGCTGGATCCCTTTCCGGCTGCGGTAATAGTCTTCGCGATAAACGAAGGCGCGTACTGCGCCGAGACCATGCGCGCCGCGCTGGAGTCTGTACCGGTGGGGCAGATGGAAGCGGGCTACTGTGTGGGCATGAGCTATCTGCAGATTATACGCCGCATAGTGCTGCCGCAGGCGCTACGCACGGCATTCCCGCCGCTATCCAATTCGCTTATATCGATGGTAAAGGATACATCGCTTGCGTCAAACATAACCGTCATGGAGATGTTCATGGCAACCCAGCGCATAGCGGCGCGCACGTATGAAATGCTACCGCTTTATTGCGAGGTCGCGCTTATATATCTGCTTTTTTCAACCGTACTCACATTCATACAGCGCGCGGGCGAAAGGAGGCTGTCCAGCTATGGAAAGCGCAAAGTCTGATCGCCTTATGGAAATACGCGGCATGCGCAAATCGTTCGGCAGCCAACCTGTGCTCAAGGACGTCAACATGGACGTCAACCGCGGCGACGTGGTGGCGATACTGGGTCCCAGCGGCTCGGGCAAGACGACAATGCTCCGCTGCCTTAACTATCTTGAACGCGCGGACGGCGGTACGCTTAAGTTCGATGGCGTAATATATGACCTAAGCCATACGGACAGGCGCAGTATAGCTGCCATTCGCCGAAAGACCGCGTTCGTGTTCCAGAGCTACAATCTCTTCCTAAATAAGACCGCCGCCGGCAACATTATGGAAGGTCTTACCGTGGCGCGCAAGATGTCTAAATCTGACGCGCACGATATCGCCATGAAGATGCTCAAAAAGGTCGGCCTTTCCGACCGCGCCGATGCGTATCCTTCGGAGCTGTCGGGCGGTCAGCAGCAGCGCGTGGCAATCGCCCGCGCACTTGCCACAAATCCCGAGATAATCTATTTCGATGAGCCCACATCGGCGCTTGATCCCGAACTGACCGGCGAAGTTCTGTCGGTAATGCGCGATCTGGCGCAGGAAGGCATGACGATGCTTGTGGTCACGCACGAGATGGGCTTTGCACGCAATGTATCTAATAAAGTCGCCTTCATGGAAAACGGCGTAATAGTCGAGGAAGGCGAATCCCATGCGTTTTTCGAGCATCCGCGCGAGGCGCGTACGCGCGCATTTCTGCGTATGCTCGATAGCGATACACAATACCACGAATGATAAAAGGGGAGGACAATGGTATGCGCAAGTTTCAGGTAATCATTGCAATGGCTCTGGCTCTTATGCTGGCTGTTTGCCCGGCATTTGCCGAGGAAGAGGATCAGCTGGCTGCTATAAAGGCCAAGGGCGAAATCGTTATAGCGACCGAAGGCACATGGGCACCGTGGACCTATCACGATGAGAGCGGCGAACTGGTTGGCTTTGACGTCGAGGTCGCTAAGGCCATAGCCGAAAAGCTGGGCGTAACCGCGACTTTTGCCGAAACCGAGTGGGACGGCATATTCGCCGGTCTGGATGCCGGACGCTATGACATAGCCGCTAACGGTGTCGAAATAACCGATGAGCGCGCGCTCAAGTACGACTTCACGACGCCCTATGGCTATATCCGCACGGCTCTTATCGTGCGCGGCGATAACGAGGATATACTTACTTTCGAGGATCTGAACGGCAAGAACACCGCTAACTCCATCGCCAGCACATACATGACTCTTGCCGAAAGCTACGGCGCAACCGCAGTAGGCGTTGACACTTTGGATCAGACCATTCAGATGGTACTGTCCGGTCGTGCCGATGCCACGCTGAACGCCGAGGTTTCCTTCTATGACTACATGTCCGTGCATCCCGATGCCAATCTGAAGGTGGTTGCACTGACCGATGAGGCTTCCCTCGTGTCCATACCCGTTCGCAAGGAAGAAGCCAGCGCCACTCTGCTGGAGGCCATCAATCAGGCCATCACTGAGCTGGCTGAGGAAGGCGAGCTCACCCGTATTTCCGAAAAGTACTTCGGCAAGGACATAACCATAGCTCCCGATGCCGAAACCGAAGAAACCACCGAGACCACTGAAACCACCGATGCCGAGACCGAAACTGCCGAAACCGAAACCAACGGCTGATAGCGGTATATAATTGCATAAAACATAGTTGCATAAAACAACAGTCATCCCAGACAGCCTTCATAGTGCTGTCGGGGATGACTTTAATTTATCTGTTCACTTATCGCGTTGGCAAAATGGGGTAGGGCAGTAACTTACTCTTCACTCTTGACTTCCTGCTCGCCAGAAGAAGCCATTTCAACGCTCTTGCCCACAAGTCCGCCCGTCGCGACTGTCTTGAGCATGGCGGGTATGTCCAGCCCCGTGGCCGCCTTCATCGCCTCGAACGACTGCATCATGGAGCCGGTCATGTC
>CAYTOU010000120.1:0-7792 GCA_964439295.1 uncultured Oscillospiraceae bacterium | reverse complement strand
ACGCCCCAACCCAAACCCGGAGGTAAAAGCCAAATGCGAAGAGTAAAATGGCATGTGCTGCTTGCAATGTGCCTTATGTGCCTAATGCTGCTACCCATGACGGCAAACGCCGCCGGGGTCATAGATACCGATAGGGAAACAACCCTTACGATAAACTATGTGAGCGATAAGACCACGACCGATGGCATACATATCGACCTGTATAAGGTGGCCGATGTAAGCATAGGCGGCAACTGGACATTGACGCAGGACTTTTCCGGATATAGCGTTAGCCTTGACAATCACTCCACCGCCGAGTGGCGCGCACTGGCGCAGACCCTAGCGACATACACCGACCGCGACTCTCTTACTCCTTACGATAGCGGCGAAACAAACTCGAGCGGCGCACTGACTTTCCCTTGTAATCAAAGCTCCATGAAGTGCGGCCTCTACCTGGCAGTGGCGCGTAAAGTCAAGATAGGCAGCTACACATATACGTCCGAACCCTTCCTTATACAATTGCCCGACCTAAGCGATGACGATGTGTGGATGTACGATGTCGATTGCAATGCCAAGTTCTCGACCGACTACACCCCCGACGGCAGCCATACCGCCTACGTCGAGCGCACCGCGCTAAAGGTCTGGCAGGGCGATGACGAGGCACTGCGCCCGACCGACATAACCGTTCAACTCCTGCGCGATGGCATAGTATACGATACCGCGCAGCTCAATAAGGACAACAACTGGCGCTATACCTGGCAGCAACTGCCCGAGTATAACGACGATGGCACGCTCATAAGCTGGCAACTGACCGAGCAGACCCCCGAAAACTACACCGTCCTGATAGCGCAGGAAGGCACGACATTCGTAGTCACAAACACCTATTCGCCCGATGAACCGGTGGACGACACCGTGACCCGCAGCGTAATAAAGGTCTGGAATGACAAAAACTACGAAAGCAAGCGCCCCAAGTCGGTAACCGTAACGCTAAAGCGCAACGGCGAAACCTACGATACGCAAATCCTCTCCGACTCCAACTCCTGGCAGTACGAGTGGAAAGACTTAGCCAAATTCGATGCCTCCGGCAATGAATACGCCTGGACGCTCGAGGAAGAAAGCATAACCGGCTATACCGCAAGCATAGCCCTAAAGGGCAATACATTCGTCGTGACCAATAGCTATAGCGGCAAACTCCCGCAGACCGGCATGCTCTGGTGGCCCGTGCCGCTGCTGGCGACGGGCGGACTCATGCTAGTAATACTTGGTCTCCTGCTGGGAAAGAGAAGGGAACATGAATAAGGCATCTAAGATATGCATAGTATTGGGACTGCTGCTGCTGGCGGCAGCCCTTTGTTTAAGCGTGTACAATGTCTTTAGCGATAGACAGGCGAGCGACTACGCGCAGGAAGCACTCCTTGAACTGCAAGGCGATGCGCAAGCGCCGACCGCTCAACCCGTTCAGACCGCCGAAGCGACAACGGCGCCCGTCAACTCCGCCACCGCGACCGATGCACTTCAAACCCAAACGCCCGACATAGAAGCCGCCAATCAACCGACCGCGCCCCAAAGCCCGACCGCGTCAACCGCCGATACTCCGCAAGATGCGCAAGCCTCGACCGCTCAGCCCGATACCACGCAAACCGCCGCGCCGACCGCCGAAGCAATCGCCGAGCCAACAACGACCAAGACGCCCGACTACATAATCGACCCCACGCGCGACATGCCCACAAAGAAGGTGGACGGCGAAAAGTACGTGGGCGTGCTGGAGATACCCGCGCTTTCGCTAAAGCTGCCCGTGATGGACGAGTGGAGCTATAAGCGCCTGCGCAAATCGCCCTGCCGCTATACCGGCTCGGCATACCTTGATAACATGGTCATCTTGGCGCATAACTACTCAAGCCACTTTGGCAGGATAAACACCCTCTCGCAGGGCGACAGCGTAACATTCACCGATGTGGACGGAAACGTCTTTAAGTACCGCGTGCTGGATGTTGAAACGCTGGGCTCAAAGGCGGTGGGGGATATGCTCTCGGGCGACTGGGACTTGACGCTCTTTACATGCACCCTGGGCGGCGAATACCGCGTAACCGTCCGCTGCGAAAGGGTGGAGTAACAAACAAATATATAATAGGAAGCAACGCAGTCCGGAATCAATCGATTTCCGCTCCTGCGTTGCTTTTCATTTGCTGAAAATACCCGATTAGACGGCTATAATAACAATTCACATTCTGATGCAAATTTCCATTTTTTGACAGAAAATACGTGGGTAGCACGTTGGTAGTTACGTGCTAATATCGTATAATAGAGAGACGTATGCGCTTAATACATACACCGGAGGCTGTCGAATATGGCGAAAAAGATGCTGCATATGCGGCGAATTAACGGGACATTCTGCGTGGGCATATTCGTGCTGTGCATTGTATTCGTCGTGGTAATGACCACGAGCAGCTTGAATCAGAACGTAAAAAGCCGCGCGCTTGCCGAGGTGCAATCCACCGTCAACATGCAGGCATCCGCGTTCTCGCGCCGCGTCGACGAGCAGTATCAGGCGCTCGAACTCGTGCATGATATGATTGAAAACCACAACAGGCACTTTGGCAGCGAAGGCCTACGCCCTACGCTTACATCAATCGTGAACACGTTTGAACTGTGTACGCTCGTAGCTGTCGACCTGGACGGCAACGCAACCGACTACCTGGGCAATGACCTGGGCAATATAAGCGACCGCACGTACTTTCAGGACATAGTGACCGGCAAGACCGAAAAGTGCTGCGTATACCTCGAAAACCCTAAGGGCGCGGATGAGCCGCGCGTCATATTCTCGATACCGCTACACGATACCGATGGAGTTATTCAAGGTGTGCTCTTCTGCTCCAAGGAGATAAGCGTATTGGAGTCATCACTGTTCGCGCACTCCGACTTGTTTGACGAGTCGGTGGACATATTCATTTGCGACGAATCCGGTAATCTGATTGCCGCCAACAATAACGCCTACCTGAGCCTTACGACCGGAACCGACAATGACAACGAGCAATATATATACGACAATGTATTTGAATGGAATTCCGCCCTATCCGACATGCGCCAAGGCGGCAAGCCGCGCAGCTTGGTTATCGATGGCGTAAATCAATTTGTCGCGTGCGCGTCATTGGATATTGACGGTTGGTCAATTTACTGCATGGTGGACGAGGGCAGCGCATCGCGCACATATGCCGATAGCCAGAATAAGATAACCCGCTCGATAATTGCGATAACCGCTGTATTCGCGGCGGCACTTTTCTATATCGTTGCGCTAATATTGCTCTATCACCGTCAGCGCGATAAGGAATCGCAGATACTGTGCCGCAACTACGATAACTACCGCAGTATACTTAAAGAGACCCACTGCGCCGTAATAGAATACGATATGGCGCATGCGTCCTTAACGCCGGTTCAGCCCGAGCTGGATAAGTGGGATCTGAGCTTCTTAAACTCGCTCGACGCGTATGACGATTACAAGAGTCAGCACCCCGAGTTCAACTTTGACGAACTGGAAAAGGCTGTACTACACGCGGCAAAGACCAAAAAGACATACAATCTTGAGTCCTTTTTGACTCTGGAGGATCAAAAGTACTACTGGCTGCGCATGTCGGTCATACCCGTGTCCGACGAAAACAAAGACATGTCGCGCCTGCTCTGCGCAATATTCGACGTGTCCAAGATACATACCGGCAGGGAAACCGATGACATACTGGAGACATATGCCCACATACCCGGCGGCGTAATGCGCTATAACCTGAGCCTGCCCGTGCATCTGGAGTACTTTAGCGACGGCCTATGCTCCATGCTGGGCTATACCCCCGATGAGATCAATCAAAAGATAGGACCCGAGCGCAGCTATAGCCACCTGATACTCAAGGAAGATCGCCCCGAGTACAAAGACTTCCTGAGCAATCTATCCAAGCACGGCGGCACGCAGACATTCGAATACCGCATGCCGCATAAGGACGGCGCGGTTTTGAACGTGTCCGACACGATGACCGTCAAGGAAAACCAGTTCGGCATTAAGTACGGCTATTCAATAGTGACCGACCTGGGCAAGTTCAAAGAGATGCAATTGCAGCTGCAAAAGGAGCTTGAGGAGACCAAGCAGCAGCTGATGGACGCGCGCATAAAGAACGCCAACAGCCAGATGCAGCCGCACTTTTTGTACAACGCCCTCGCATCCATACGCGAGATAGTGCTTGACGATCCGCAGTACGCGTCCGACCTGATATACGACTTCACCACGCACCTGCGCGCCTGCATACGCACCATGTCCAGCGATAACCTGATACCCTTCTCGCAGGAGCTGGAGAACATAAAGGCGTATGTCAATATCGAAAAGATGCGCTTCGGCGACCGACTCAACATGGTCTACGACTGTCCCGAAACCGACTTTGACATAATCCCGTTGAGCATACAGCCGCTTGTCGAAAATGCCATACGCCACGGCGTGTACGAGCGCGGCGCAAAGGGCGGCACGGTCACCGTGCGCACGCAGCGCAAGGGCACAAGCATTCTCGTAAGCGTGGACGACGACGGCGTGGGCTTCGACTTCGATGCCGTCATGCAGGAAGTTCACGACGGCAAGCGCGACTCAAACGGTCTATATAACCTAATCTTCCGCTTTGAAAAGCGCATGAACGCCCATGTGGTATTCAAAAGCACAATAGGTCAGGGCACCAATATAACAGTAATTTTACCGGGGGGGGAAACGATAAATGAGAGCTATTATTGTAGACGATGAAGCCATCATGCTGCGCAGTTTTATGCGCAATAGCGCCGATATACCCGATATCAATGTCATAGGTCAGTTTCAGGATGGGGAAGAGGCAATAGCCTTCGCGCGCGAAAATCAATTCGAATTGGCGCTGCTTGACGTGCGCATGCCGGGCATGAGCGGCATTGAACTGGCGGTCAAATTGCGCGAGATATACCCCAAGCTTCTCGTGGTATTCATATCCGCGTATGACGAATACCTGCGCTCGTTTAACGAAATCGGCGGCGACTATTACATACTCAAGCCGTACCGCAAGGAAACGATTCAGATGATGGCGGAGAAGATGTCGCTGCTCGCCGGACGCCTGCGCAAGTCGGTCTATATACAGATGTTCGGGCGCTTCAACGTGCTTAAGGACGGCGTGCCGCTCAAACTCACCGGCAAGACAAAGGAGATTTTCGCGCTAATAGCCTCACGCCGCGGCAAGGAGATAAGCAACGAAGAGATATACTCCACCGTCTGGGAGGATAGGGAGTACAGCAACGAGCATATGAAGGTGTACTATAACGCCCTAAGCCGCCTAAAGCGCGTGCTGGGCGATGCGGGTGTAGGCAATCTGCTTCTGTCCACATACCGCGGTCAGATGCTCAATACCTCCATGTGCGACTGCGACTATTTCGCCTGGCAGGATAAGAATATCGATAGCAACAGCAAGTTCGAGGGCGAATTCCTGTCCGAATACTCGTGGGGCGAAAGCATACTCGCGGGCATACTGAACGATATCTAAGCCAAACTCGCTTTACTGCGTATATAACAGAACAATCCAAGAGCCGTCTTGAGTAAATTTTCGTGAATTTGCTCAAGACGGCTCTCTTTTTGCGCCTTTTTGTTGGTAAGACGTTTATACCATCTGTTTATCATAAACTACGTGGCGGCATAAAAGCAAAGCCGTAATATAGCGACAAAAGCAGAAAGAGGAGATATGATGCAGCTGAAACGAAACACGGACTATGCTCTCAGAATATTGCTGTGCGTTGCGGAATATCCGGATGAAAACGGTATTCCGCTTCCTAAGTTATGCAAGCATTCGTCAATTCCGCATACCATAGCGGTCCGACTGTGTCGTAAGCTGGTGGATGAAAACATACTGACCGAAACAACGATTGGCAACAGGACTTTTTTCGCGATAAATCCGGGCGCTAATAATATAACGCTGTATGATGTCATATTGGCGATAGAGGGCACGGTTGACCTGTTCGCGGTGTTCGATCATTCGACCGAATTGTATATGCAATGCGGCGATAATCTGAATATTATCGAAGAGTGGCTTACCAAGGGTCTAAAGGAAATAAACATACGAGAATTGACCGATATTCATGTATTGGCGGAAAATTGATAATTGTTTAGCGAAATCGTGTAAAAAGCGCACCGATAGTATAAAAAGCTACCCATTGTGTTGGTAACGCGTGGGTAGCTTTCTGGTATCGTATTAATTGCAAACGATGCATGACAAAAACTAATGAATACAACACACATGCAGGAGCGGGCGAAGAAATGGCAGGAGACAACGATAGCGGTCTTAGAAAAAAGAGCAGAGAGGATCTGCTGCTGATCATACGCGCATTGGTTGAAGAAAACGAATCGCTTAAGAAGCGACTAACCGAGCTTGAGATGGAAACAATACCCGCGCAAAACGTAAATACAACGATTGGAGTTCCCGCAAAGCAGGCGGACAGTCTCATGACCGGCTTTGAGGAACTGCGCGCAAGTGTGGATACCGCGGTTCGGGCGATTTGGGAACTCACAAGAGTAAAGGCGGGGGACATATAATGCCCGAAAAGAAAGTCGTGTTTCCGGGTCTGGAAGAGATTGACGCAGAACTCAGACGAATACGTGCCAAGCGGCGCAGGGCCAAGTGGCGGCGCGCGATGCTTTTGCTTATGGTGCTGGCATTGATTGCCGGGGCGGTTGTTTCGCTTAACTTCTTTTCTTTTTTGAAGGTGAGCGGCAACAGCATGGAGCCCACGCTCAAAAGCGGCGATGTGGTTCTCTATCGCAAAGAGGCATCGCTTGATCCCGGCAGCATAGTCGTAATCGAACGCAGCGGCACGACAATTGTCAAGCGCATAATCGGTATTGCCGGCGACATAATCAGCATTACCGCGACCGGCAGTGTGTACGTGAACGGCAAATTGCTTGAGGAAGATTACCTTGACGATAAGAGCCTGGGCAACGGCGATCTGACATATCCCGTGACAGTGCCGGAAAATTGCTATTTTGTAATGGGCGACCGACGAAGCACATCGTTTGACAGCCGCACAAGTGCCTTGGGCATGGTAAAAGCCGATGAAATCAAGGGAGAATTACTGGGAGTAATATGGCCGGCATACAGAATCGGTTGGGTTCAATAATATGCAACCTGTGACTCTCATATCCTAGGGGAGATATCTATGGAACATACCACCAGAAAGCCCGGTAAGAATGTACGCCGTATGCGCGATAAGGCATTCAGGACGTTTATAAGCCTCATTTGCCTTCTGGCAATAGCGGGCGGCATGCTGCCGCAGGGCTTGTCCGTGCCTACCGCGTATTCGCTTGAAAGCGTGCTGGTCTGCTCGATACCCGAGCATACGCATTCGGAAAGCTGCTATGTAAAATCGCTTAACTGCTCTGAAGCAAACCATGAGCATACCGATGAGTGCTACCAAAGCACCCTAACGTGCGGCTACCAAGAGCACACCCACACCGGCAGCTGCTACGCGCTGGCGGAGGACATAGCACAAAGCGCATCCGAAGTCGATTCTCAGGCAGCGCCGCTCAGCGATAATGCTGCCGAGCAGGTAATGGATTCGCCGACGCCCACACCCACGGCGGCACTTGCGGTAAGCGCAATCGATCAATACGACTCAAGCGAACCGACTGCCGAGTCTACACAGACTACAGACCCGACAACAGCGCCAACCGAAGTGGCAAGCACCGAGTCGACAGTAGCGCCGATCGAAACGTCAAGCACCGAGCCGACAGTAGTACCGACCGAAGAGACAAACGCCGATCCGACTGCGACATCGACTG
>CAYTOU010000119.1:0-7909 GCA_964439295.1 uncultured Oscillospiraceae bacterium | reverse complement strand
ATGCTGTTTGTATTAATCATCATGAAAATCCCTCCAAACAAATTATACCACATATCATAGGATCAATTCAACCTACAATATGTGGTATATTTGAAAGGATAGATATCTAATTACTGTATTTTATCGGCGCTCGCATTTTCCTTCATCCCCTTCATAGGGCTAAAGAACACGAGCAGTACTAGCGCCAGTATTGCGCTGAGTACATCGGCAACCGCCTGCGCCATCAGTACGCCGTTATACGCGAACAGGTTTACGCATACGACTATCGCCAGCAGGAACACTACGCCCTGACGGCTTATCGACATTATGAACGAGGGCACTATCTTGCCGGTCGCCTGGAACAGCACGGTCAGAAGCAGCACTATGCCGGCGAATACCGATGTCGCCGCCTGCCAACGCAGCATCACCACGCCGGTTGCAATGAGTGCGCTGTCGCTTAGGAATATGCTCATAAGCGGCTGTGCAAACAGGCATATGATCGCGGTAAGCGCGAGCGAGAGTGCGGACAGGAATATCAGGCAGAAGCGTATCAGCTTCTTAAGTTCCTTTGCCTGACCCGCGCCGTATAGATAGCCGAATATGGGCACGCCGCCGAACGCGAAGCCGGTCAGTATGAGCAGCACTATCATGCTTATCTTGAGCACAATACCCATCGCCGCGATCTTGTCATTGCCGTACGGCAGCAGGTACTGGTTGACCACTATGACCGCCATGCTCTGCATAAGATTGCTCAGTGCCGCGGTTATGCCCACGCCGCAAATCTGCTTGACCTCCTGCGCGTTTACGCGGCAGTCCGAAGGCTTGACGGACAGGCAATGGCTCTTCTTTTTGAGCACGAACAGGAAGTATACCACGCTGCTAAGATAGCCGATGATGGTCGCGACTGCCGCGCCGAACGCGCCCATGCCGCATACCGATATCAGTATCGGGTCGAGTATTATATTCACGACCGAGCCCAGTATTGAGCCTATCATGGACTCATTCGCCATGCCCTCGCAGCGCACGAGGTTGGAGTGTATGAAGCTGAGCACCACTATGGGCGAACACACGCTAAGCACGGTATAGTAGCTGAGCGCATGAGGCATGGTTTCATCGTTCGCGCCCAGCAGTGCGAGCAAGGGCTTATTGAACGCGGTCATAACTATCGCCAGCACCACGCCGGTCGCTATTGACACATAGAAGCAGAACGAGCTGACGCGCGCGGTGCCGTTCATATCCTTTTCGCCCATAAGGCGCGAAATGAGCGAGCTACCGCCCTGACCGAATACATTGCCGAACGCCATAAGTGTCGTGAACACGGGCGAGCACAGCGACACGCCCGCAATCAGATTAGTATCGCCGGTCTGCGATATAAAGAACGTGTCCGCCAGATTGTATACCAGCGACACGACCATTCCCAGTACTATCGGAAAAGCCATCTTAAAGTAGCTGCGTTGCAGATGCTCGGTGTCAAATATCGATTCCATATATATGCCTCCCTGCATATACCTTATTATCTCTTATTATAGCAGGGGTACTTGAAAAACGTTGTGCCATGTGGCACAATAGTAGCGAGGTGTATGTTATGAAAGAGCTTTTCGACACATTAAGAATTCGCGCCGTATTTGAGCAGCTGCAGGGGCATTTCAGTAGGACTCCGAATGTACTGCGTCTATATGAATTCGAGAAGGGCGAGCTGCTCAACGACCCGGATAAGCCGTTGGAGCAGTTTCTGATAATAGTCGAGGGCAGCGTATTCATATATGACCTGACCGAGAGCGGGCTTATACGCTACATATCCAAGAGCGGGCACGGTGCGCTACTGGGAGACATAGAATTCAGCCGTACGAACAGTCGCGGCTTTTTTACAGAGGCTGCCGAACGCGTGGTTTGTCTGGCCATACCGTTTAGCGAAAATCGCGATTTGCTGGAAAACGATCCCCTATTTTTGCGATTTATAATAAGCGAACTGGCGCGCAAGCTGTCTTTATCAACAGAAGTTGAAATCACCACGCAGACGCTGGAAGAGAAGCTGATGCTATACCTAAACCGCTTGCAGCCAACTCACGAGATAACATCGGTCAACGAGGCGCTCAAGCAGCTTCACTGCAGCCGCCGTCAACTGCAGCGGGTGCTCAGCAAGCTATGCGAGGAAGGAACTATTGTCAAGTGTGGCAAAGGGTGGTATAAGCTCGCAAGCGATGATGAGTGAACGAAAAAGAGCCTATCCCGCATTTTTAAGTGCCGGGACAGGCTCTTACTTATCAGCTTATTGCCATTCGAATTCCCAATAGGCCACGTTTCTGCGCTTATGCGTATACGTTATGTATACGTAATTGCCCACGTTTACTATCGCGGGGTATGAGAACTCGCCGGGCTCGTTTTCAAGGTCGCATATCTTTTCCCAAGTCGCGCCGTTATCCTTCGACATGGCCACAGATATGGGCGAGCGCGCCACGAAGTTACCGCTGACCGGGTTATAGACCAGTAGCAATGTGCCATCCGGCAACATTGTCATATCGATGCCGCTATTGTTATTGGGCATTTCAATCGGATACGGTGCGCACCAGGTCGAACCGTCATCGGTCGAGTCGCTCTTATAGATATAGCCTTCGCCGCTGCGCATAAGTGTATGGACGACGCCATCGGCATCCTGCCACAGCGTGGGCTGTATTATGCCACGGCCGTAGAGGAATTCCTCGGGTATGGTATTGCGGTCGGGGCGCAGTCTGTATTTTTCAGCCAGGTTATACCAGCCGTCGACGTCCTGTGCGGGATCGATATCGAAGCCCATGCTCTTTGCATAGTCCTTATACCACGCGAACATCTTCTGCTCGTGCTCATGCAGCGCTTCTATCTCTATTATATTGGACTTTTTCCACGTCTTGCAGTCGTCGTCCGATATATCTATAAAGCAGCGCCAGGCACCGCGTTCGACCGAAGCCGGTGCGAGCACTCGCCCACTCTTAAGCCTAATGGGCTTATTGCGCACGGGGCCGCGTCCGCCCGATACATCGCCTTCGACCAGCTGCTTAGGCGCCGACCAGGTCTTGCCCAAGTCGTTGGACTCGACAAAATACGTCTGCCAATTGGGAATAGTCACGCCGACCTTATAGAACAGCACGATGCGTCCATCCGCGCCGCGGAACAGCACCGGATTCCAATGCGCGGTAGTGGTCTGAGCGACCAGGCGCGGATCGGAAAAGCCCTTCTCATCCCGCTCTGCCACCCATATGCCCACATCGGGGTGATTCTCGCGGCTGCCGCCGAACCACGCCACGAGCACGTGACCGTTTTCAAGCGGCAATACGGTGGACGCGTGATGCTCGATGGATTGCAGGTTAGAAATAACAATCTGATGTTTTCTCAGTTGAAGCATGTAATTAAGTGCCGAAACGCTATCGTTCCGGGCTCTCCTTTCACATACAATGTTAGCCGATAATGGTTAAAAAAAGAAGGGGCAGACTCGGGAATTCTGCCCCTGCCTTGGATTAATTAACGATTGTAAGCCTCGTTGAAGATTTCTTCCAGACGCTCGGAACCGCAGTCCTTCAGCTCCTCAACCATGCTATCCCATTCGTCCATGCTCTTTTCGCCACGGATGAAGGCATCGATGTTGGAGTTGAATATGACGCCCAGTTCCAGTTCGATTTCGGCAACCTCTTCGCGCTCATCGGTATTGAACGCGGGAGTGTATGCCTTGTAATCGATCAAACCGGCTTCGGTATAGCCGCGGATCTCTTCGCCCTGCTCAAGGAAGAGCGAACCGGCGGTCTGCAGGTAAGTTGCCTCGTTGATGTAGGGAGTCCAGGACCAAGTGCCGACGCCCAGTACGGACTGAACAGCCTTAAACGGGTCGGTCGCGCTCTTGGCTTCTTCGATGATGGAATCGACAACCATCGGATAGCCGGTCTCGTCGAGGTAATAGGTCTCGCCTTCGATACCGAAGTTGGTGACCATCATGCCGTCGTAAGAATAGCACCAGTCGAACATCTTAAGTATACGCTCGATTTCGGGGCAATCCTTGTTGAAGACGATGGAAGTAGTCCAGTCACGCTCATAGCGCAGCTCACGAGTGGTCTCGATATTGTTGTTGGCGAGCGGAGGAATGATGTCGAAATACCAGCCATTGCCGGCGTTGTCAAACGCAGGCTGGAAAACGCTGGAGATAAAGGAGTTGTTGTCCTTGAAGTATACTACCTTGCCGCTGGAGATCTTTTCCCAGAGGTTATCGCGAGTGGTGGTAGCGTAGTCGGGATCAACCAGACCGTCGGCATAAGCCTTAGCCACATACTCAACAACGTTCTTGAAGGATTCCTGAGTGGGACCATAGAGCCACTTGCTCTGCTCGGGCTCGTAGTACATGCCGCGTTCCTTATCGAAGGTACCGAATCCGCCGGAACCCATCGCATAAGCCAGACCGCCCAGCATGTAGTTGGTGCCGTTACGGCTGGAGAAGAAGTATACGTCCGGGTATGCTGCCTTGATCTGCAGCATTACGTCATACAGCTCATCCCAAGTCGTGGGCATTTCCAGATTGAGCTCTTCCATGAGGTCGCCACGGATAGCACCGATGGGCGCTATGTCAATGCGGTTGTACTCAAGGCGATACATGCAGTACAGAGCGTTTTCGCCTTCGCTGTTTACCTGCCACTGGGTCTTCTGAGCCGCGATGCGATCATCGGCATCAACCAGCGAGAAGAAGTTGGGCATGATATCCTTATAGTCGAGCAGGTTGATAAGCATGTCTTCCAGCTCGTAAGTACCGATCTGATCCATGCCGCTGCACACTACCAGGTCAGGCAGGTCATTGGTCGCAAATACGGTAGCTATCTTTGTGGAAAAGTCGGATTCGGGAACTGCCTGGAACTGAATGTCAATTCCGAAGTTTTCCTTTATATAGCGTAGCGGTGCAGTATCCTGACGAACAGGCTGGGAAGATGCTTCCGAAATCATCATGGTAACCGTTACCATTTCTTCATCGGAAGATTCGGCGGATGCGGTAAACGAACATACAGCAAACATCATTGTCAATGCAAGGATAACGCTGATTATTCTCTTCATTTATAGTCCTCCTTTTAGTCAAATACATTTATGCCAGCCATATTGAACAGGTTCGTTTTCCCGATAAACAAACCTGTTCTCAGGCAACACTTACAAAGTACTTAGCCCTTTAGCGAACCCAGCATAATGCCCTTCGTAAAGAACTTCTGTGCAAAAGGATATATGCACAGTATGGGACCGATTGTGACAAATATAGCGGCGTACTTAAGGCTCATGCCGATCAGGTTGGCATCCTGCGTTGCACTGCTGGCCATATCGCTACCAATGACTATGTTGCGCAGGATCAGCTGCATCGGGAAGTCCTTTTTGTTGTCGAAATACAGAAGGCCGGGCATGAATGCATTCCAGTGACCTACCGCATAGAACAGTGCCAGAGTCGCTATAACAGGCTTGGACAGCGGCAATGCCAGCTTCAGGAATATCTGCATGTCGTTGGCACCGTCTATCTTCGCCGCCTCGTACATTTCCTCCGATATGCCCTGGAAGAAAGTACGCATAATAACCATGTTGTACACGCCGACTGCGCCGGGAAGTATTATAGCCCATATCGTGTTCTTAAGTCCCAGAGAAAGCACGACCATGAAGTTGGCTATAAAGCCCACATTAAACAGCATCGTGAATACGACAAAGAAATTGAAGAACTTTCTGCCGTAAAAATGCGGCCTTGACAGCGGGAATGCGCATAGCGACGTCATGACCAGATTGACCAAAGTACCAAAGAACGTATACTTAATCGTATTGAGGTATGCGTTAGGTATCTGGCTATCGCTCAAAAGCGCCTGATAGCTGGAGAGCGTAATTCCCTTGGGTATTACCGTAATTTCACCCTTTAAAACGTACTGTCCGCCCGATATTGAAACTACCAGCATATGCCATAGTGGGAACAGTACCAGCAAGCACACAATAACCAACAGGGCAGCATTTACGATACCGAAGATCCTATCAGCCATTGTAAGACGGACGATTTTTCCGGAAATATGTTTGGTTTTCAAGCGTATACCCTCCTCTCTTACCAAAGGCTGGCAGAGCCGATCTTCTGTGCTGCCTTGTTTGCGGAACATACAAGTATCAATGACAGTACCGCCTGGAACAGCGAGATAGCACAGCCGTAGCTATAGTCCGCAGTTACCAGACTGCGCCTATACAGATAGGTTGAAATAACGTCTGCCGTTTCATAGGTAGCGCCGGTGTATAGCAGAAGTATCTTTTCGTAACCTATATCCATCATGCGGCCGACAGTCAAAAGCA
The DNA here is from genome assembly GCA_964439295.1 of uncultured Oscillospiraceae bacterium. Classification (GTDB taxonomy): domain Bacteria; phylum Bacillota; class Clostridia; order Christensenellales; family Aristaeellaceae; genus Fimadaptatus. Next base: position 1,618 of record CAYTOU010000119.1, on the reverse strand, counting down.
GCTGTATCGCTATAACCGCCGATATGCCGGGCAGTGATATGTGGAGTACCTGCTGCCATCTGCTGGCGCCGTCAATCTCCGCCGCCTCATAAAGAGCCGGATCAACGCTCGTCAGCGATGCCAGATAGATTATGCTGCCCCAGCCCGCCGTCTTCCAGATTTCCGATATTACGTAAATCGGACGGAATGCGCTTGCTTCCATCAGTAGACCCGAGCCGACACCAAACTTGCTGAGGAACATGGTGAGGATACCATCCGACGACAGGAAGTTTTTGATCAAGCCGCAGATTGCAACAACCGATACAAAGTACGGCAGGTAACTGACTGTCTGGACAAACTTTTTGAACTTGATTGCTCGACACTCATTTATCATAAGCGCAAGTATAATGGCAACCGGGAAAGAGAATATCAAAAGCTCAAGGTTCAACACTATTGTGTTGCGAACCAACTTCCAGAAGTAGTCATCGAATAGGAACTTTTCAAAGTACTTAAGTCCTACCCACTTACTGCCCCATATACCTTTGACAGCCGAGAACTTCTTAAAGGCTATAATAAGCCATGCCATAGCGCCATATCTGAATACACAGAAATATATGAACACCGGCAAGAACATCAGCAAAAGCCAGCGGCTTTCCTTGATGCCGCGCCATTGCCTTTTCCAGAATCCGTTTTTCTGCATGAAATCCTCCTTTATATCTATCAGCCGAAGCAGATTTCGCGTGCAATTTCTTCAATATATATTATCTGACGCACCATGTCCTTTTGCAGCTCGTTAAGCGGATTTGCACCGCGATTGCGAGTGATAAGCTCCATGGGCACACCGACCAGATTCATATGATACTTGGCGTTAAGCGGATAGTTGGCAGTTTCATACAAGCTCATCGCAGTCAGGAGAGCCTGTACTTTTTCCGCCTTTTCAGGCTGACTGTGCCAGTTTTTGCACAGCCAAACGTACAGATCGGAATGGAAGTTTGCCATGACGCCGCTGAAACCTGCCGCACCGGACTTCAGTGTTTCAAGCACGGTTGCGCTGTTGGCGTTATACAGCTTGATATTGCCGCCGCACTCATTCAAAATGCGTATACGCTCCGCAATAAGTGCCGCATCGCAGCATGTGTCCTTAATGAAAGTGAAGCGACCGCTGTTCGCCATCCAGCGCAGAACCTTTTCGCTAAGGAGGCGCTTATACGGATAAGGGCACTCATATACGCCCAGAGAAACATTCGGAAGCTTTTCAATGAGCTTCTCGCCGTTGGCGATGAATACATCGTCGTCTTCATCCTGGTTGGCAAGCCTGTTGGACACCATTACGACGGACTTAACACCGGTATCGGCAATGCGCTTGAGTTCATCGACCTGATCCTCAAATCCATCGGAAATGTGTCCGGAAGCGATTACCTCAAGATCATCACCCGCAGCCTTTACAACCTCGGATGCAATCTCAACGCGCTCCTTTTGCGAAAGATAGAACATCTCGCTCGACTGGCATACAGAAAATATGCCCTGAACGCCCTGCTGCTTATACCACCGGACAATTGCGCGCAATGCGCCAAAGTCCACACTACCGTCCTGATTATACGGTGTTATCATGGTAGGCCATACACCGTTCTTCAATCCG
>CAYTOU010000118.1:2802-7956 GCA_964439295.1 uncultured Oscillospiraceae bacterium | reverse complement strand
TTAGGCTCGTGCAATCCCTAAACGCCCAGTCGCCTATGGTTGTCACGCCTTCCGGTATCACAACATCCCCGCCACTACCCCAATATCCATAAAGTTTTCCATTTTCAATTCCAAAATCCACTTTTCTTCGCCCTCACTTTGTGCTGCAATAAGCGATGCCATTTGTCCGGCAATTTTGCCTTGCTCTTATTCTTCGACCGATTTTGAGTTTCCCGCTCCATCCATGCGTATACGGCATGTATGTTTGCGTAGTAGTCCTCGCCGGATTGATTCTTGCAATCTATAATCGGTTTAATACGCCTTTTCAAACTCCCATCGAAGTACCCGTGCGCCAGTTCGTACACGACATTCGCATCGTATATCTTTTGATTGACGCCCACACAGAAGTGTTCGATTCGCGCGACATAGCTGCCCAGCTTCTTGTATTCGTCCGATCTTGGATTCTGCGCTATTTCGCCGATTTGAGACGGCTTATATAGATTGATGTAATCCAGTGCCTGACATTGAAGCTGATTGTAGGCATCCAGTGTATTCTGCTTCTGATCCCGGCGCACTGTCCAGTGGAATGTGTACAGCGTTAAGAATAGGGACAGAAGCGATATAATGCACGCGATGGCAGACAAACAGATTTCCATGCTGCTTCTCCTTTCGGCACGGTTTACTCTTCCAGCTCCAGCATCTCCAGCTTCTGCGCGATTTCGATCTGCCGCTCGTAGAACAGAAGCTCCTTGTTATGGTTGAAGTACTCCTTGCAGCCGTAGCGGCTTATGAAGTGCGAGCAGTAGTAGCTTATGGTCAGCTCGGTTACCAGTATCAGCAGCTCCTGACCTTCGCCGAACACCTCTTCGCAGAAGCGGAAGGCGTTTGTGAGGTTCTTGCCCGCATCGGTCGCATCTTTCTTGAGCGCGGCGGTGCGCTGGTCGAATTGCGCCTTGAGTATCTTGAACGCCGCACGCCCGTCTGTGGGTTTTTGCTCCATGAGTATGCGCTCCATGTCCTCCAGCGCGGCGATTGCGCTGCGGCAGGTATATTCGGTATCGGAAGATATAGTCGATGCCAGCTTGCCATCGTCGATTCTCTTTCTTATAGCCTTTATCTGCTCCTCAACCGCGTCGGTCGGATGAGCGGACTTTGCCAAAGTCATGCGCGCCGCCTTTAACGCGTTCATAAGCTCGGTAAGTGCCTGCTCGGTCAGCATTATCTTGCGCAGGATATCGGTAATGCCGTCCAGTATCAAGCCCAGCAGCGCGAGGCGTTCATCGAATTTGGCCTTCTGCGCGCGGGCTTTGATTTCATCGGGCGCAGTGCCGGCGAGTATCTTATCGACCTGATAATCCGACTTATACTTATTGAACAGGTCGTAGTATATCGAAAAGTTCTTGGCGATCTGCTTGTTCTGCAAATACTGCGCCACAAGCCGCTCGGTTACGGCGATGCCGTTGCGCTCGTACAGGCGTATCATGTCGCTCAGGTCGCACCAGCCGCGCGCCGTGACGAAGCTCTTGCCGTCCACGGTGGTCTCGATCTTGTAGAAGTCCGACTTCTTTATGTCCAGATATGTCAGTATGGACGCGTGTATGCCCTTTTTGTAGGCGTACTCCTTCCACACATCGTAATCCGGCTCGACGTCCACGCGCTTTAGGCGATCCCAGGTCACTATGTCGAATTCGCGCACCGAATTGTTGTATTCGGGCGGATTGCCCGCGGTCACAACTATCCAGCCCTTGGGCACACGATGCCTGCCGAAAATCTTGTATTGCAGGAACTGCAGCATGGCGGGCGCGAGCGTCTCCGACACGCAGTTGATTTCGTCCAGGAATAGTATGCCTTCCTGTAAACCGGTCTGTTCCATCATATCGTAGACCGATGCGATGATTTCCGACATGGTGTATTCGGACACGCTGTATTCCTGCCCGCCGTAGATCTTCTTTTCTATAAAAGGCAGTCCCAGCGCGGACTGGCGCGTGTGGTGCGTCATGGAATAGCTGACCAAACCCACGCCCAATTCGCTAGCGATCTGCTCCATTATGGCGGTCTTGCCTATGCCGGGCGGGCCCATCAGAAATACCGGACGCTGATGCTCCACCGGTATCATGTAATTGCCGAATTCATCCTTAGTAAAGTACGCCGTGATGGCGTTTTGAATTTCTTCTTTTGCTTGTTTGATGTTCATACTCAGATTTCATCCCTTTGCAATATAAGTTTAATCGCCCACGGCGGCACATCGGGGTTATTGTAATCATCATCCACGAACACGAATGCCGCATCGTAGTCCGGCTTGCGCGCCGGAAAGACGCCATAGCCATCGGTAAAGTATATAAGTCCCTTTAGGTCGCGGAACTCCTTTTGAGCGCGCAGCTTATTGACATATTCAAATACGGGTCTGAAGTCCGTGCCGCCTAAGCCGCGTATCTGCATTGTCTTTATGTACTCGTCAAATTCTTCCTGACAGGTAATCTTGCGATCTTCCTGTATATCGGCATCGCACTGGATTATATGCAGGTTGATTTTGGAAAAGAAGCTCTCGGTGGACTTAAGCACGTTGTACGTCTTCTGCACAAACTTCTGCACCAGCTCGCCCGATGTTGAGCCGGACGTGTCTATGGCGATTACGAATTCGCGAATGCGCTTGACATCCTTATACTCCAGCGGCTCTATGAGCGGCATCTTATCGTACAGCTTAAGCCCGTAGGTATAGAATATGTAGTCGAATTCGTCGTCGTTTATGCGCATGACTTCGCCGCGCACGGCGAATTTCTTCAAAAAAGCGGTGTAGTCGTACTTTTCGCGATTGACCGCCAGAAGGTTCTGCGTAAGCGCGCCGGGGTCAATGCCGCGGTTCTTTCCGAACGTCTCCATATCGACCTGCATGCGCTCGGATATGTCCTGCCAGATCTGCGCAGTCGCCGCATCTACGCCTATGGTTAAGTCTAAGTCGGAATCGTCATCACTGTTGCTGTTTCCGTCGCTATCGCCATCACCGTCGTTGTTATCTATGAGCTTGCTTATCTGCTTAGGCGTCATGTACCAAATGTCATGCGCATCCGCGCGGAAGAAGTCGGCAATCTCTCCGGGCGCATTTCCGCCAGGAAAGCGACTTTGCAGGTAATCGTATATCTTTTCGGCGGTCATGTACTTTGTTTTTTGCTTAACCTGCGACAAAAAGCCCGCCTGATCGCGCGACACAGGCGTCGTGAGGGCGTTGAGTCGCAGATCGGTAATGGTATTTTCCACGGCAATATCGCACGCCAGATTCCACAGCTTGTGGTTGAGGGTGGGATTAACATACATATGCCTAAACACGCAGTGCAGCACCACATGCAGATAATCGCGCGTGGGCGTTTCGCGCGCAAGCATATATCGCTTGAGCACATGCCGCGGGTCATACAGTATATGCCGCCCATCGGTCATGAGCGAGGTGCCATCCAGCCTAATGGGCGTAAGGGAACTGAGCGCCCTATCCAGAAAGCGCAGATTTACCAGCAGCGTATTGCGGGAGAGCTTAAGTGTTTCCAATGCCAGTTGGTTTAAATCATCTTTGTTCATATTCGTTCCTCGGGGAGTGGTGGATTTAATCTAAACAGCTATAAATACAAGTGTAAAGAGCATCGATTGTTTCTATTATAATTGAGCGAAGGAGAATTGTAAAGGGGGGGTAAACACAAGGTGAAAAAGAATACTTTTTTTGTGGGGCTTTCGCAGATTACTTGGCAATTATTGATTTTTTACATTCAATGTGGTAAAATTATCGTAATTGCGCATGCGTTCGATTTCTTCATGTGCGCATAGACAAATGATCACCCAGATACCCGCCTATACTAAAAAAGGCAAGTCAAATCCTATAACCCCGCCACACGGCGAAAAACGACAGTGAGGGAAAGAAATGCTAAGGATATTCTTGACCGGCGACAACCATATAGGTTTAAAGTACGCCAACCATGAACAGAAAGATATTCTCATATCGCGCCGAATATCGGCATTCGATAATATGATCGAATCTGCGAACCGCGAAGGCTGCGATTTATTCGTAATCAGCGGCGACTTATTCGAGAACACGTACAGCATATCCCGCAAGGACGTTACCGACATCATGGATAAGCTGGCGAATTTTCACGGCACGGTAGCTATCATGCCCGGCAATCACGACTATTACGACCCGGAAGCGAAATTGTGGCAGTATTTGGAGAATGCAATAAAATCCCATGATAAGATCATGCTACTTAAGGAATACAAGCCGTACGAAATCTCCGTCGGCGATGAAAAAGTCGTTCTCTACCCCGCTTTATGCAAATCCAAGCACTCCGAGAGCGGCGAAAACAATCTGGGCTGGATCAAGGAAACCGAAATCGGGCAAGACGGCGCATATCATATCGGCATAGCCCACGGCGCGGTCGAAGGCGAAACTATCGACAGCGAGGGTAAGTATTTCCTAATGAAGCGCTCCGAGCTGGAAAGCATACCGGTGGATGCATGGCTTATCGGGCATACGCATGTACCCTTCCCGAATTACCTGAGCGAGGACTATACCGTTGTACGCGAAAAGATATTCAACGCCGGCACACATGTGCAGACCGATGTCAACTGCAACACCGAGGGCCTGTGCTTCATTATCGATATAGACAGCAGCAAGACCATACGCGCAAAGAAGCTAGTGACGGGAAACCTGCGCTTCTATCGCAAAGAGATTCCACTCACCGCGGGCAATATGGAAGATATACTGAATCGCGAGCTTTCGGGCATTGGTAAGGACAGTGTAGTCGATATCACATTGACCGGCGCTGTTTCGGATGAGGAATACAAAAGCAGACACTCAATTATCGAGCGTGCGCTTAACCGATTCATAGAGTCCACATGCGACGACTACGCGCTGAGCAGGCTAATATCAAAAGGGCTTATCGAATCCGAATTCCCGGAAACATCACTGTCCGCACAGCTGCTGGAATCACTGCTCGATAATCCCAAGGAAGCACAGCTTGCCTACGAAATGCTGACCGCGCTCAAAAAGGAGGGAAAATAAATGAAGGTTACAAATATATCTTGCGAACAATTCGCCGGTGTTCAAAACCGGGACGTTTCCCTCCAAGGCGGAATAAACGTAATATACGGCAAGAACGAAACCGGCAAGAGCACGCTTGTAAACCTGCTCTCGCGCAC
>CAYTOU010000118.1:0-2702 GCA_964439295.1 uncultured Oscillospiraceae bacterium | reverse complement strand
TATACGGCAAGAACGAAACCGGCAAGAGCACGCTTGTAAACCTGCTCTCGCGCACGCTGTTCCAGAAGGCTAAGATCGACGGTCGAAGCGATAAGGAATTTCGCGATCTGTACTACCCCGGAGACAAAAAGAACACCGGAGACAAAAAGAACAGTACATTCAAAGGCGATTTTGCCGACGGTAAGGTTACTTTCGAAACCGATAAGGGCACATACACTCTGAAGAAGGAATGGGGTAAGGACGCGCGCTGCAAATTGAGTATGCCGAATGGTGATACGCTGCGCAATCAGTCGGACATAGATAAGGCGTTAAGAGACGCACTGCAGTATAGCGAGGGCGTATATAATGATATGCTCTTTTCCTCTCAACGCAATACCGATATGGCGTTGCAGACCATTTTGGATGCAACGAAAAAGACCGATGCCAAACAGCAGATTACCGATGCCGTATCGCAGGCGTTCGCCGAAAGCGATGGCATTTCGATGGATGCTATTGAGCAGAAGATAAACAAAAGAATCGAGGAGATTGGTAAGAATTGGGACTCTGAACGTCAAAGACCCACACTCACGACGACAGGAAAGAAACGAGACAACGGTTTAGGTGAAGTTGCAAAGGCATACAACGATTTGGAAACGGCTCAAAATGAACTCTATGATATCGGTGAGCTTGAGAAACGCGTAGGTAAAGCAAACGGTGAATACAACGAAGCGGAAAAAGCGTTTGACGAAGCCGACAAGAAGTACCAGGATTTTCTCAAGCATTACCATACACTTAAGAATCAAAAGGCGCAGGAGCAGCTCATCGAAAAAGATAGAAAAGAACTCAAGGACATGGAAGAAGCCTTGCGTTATTGGCCTGGGTTTGCGCAGAGTCTTAAAGCTGCTGAAGGTTTGAAGGCAGAAAAGGAACATCGCAACATACTTGACAACTACGCAAAAGCCGCAGAAATTGAATCTAAGATAAGCGTTCTACAGGAAGGTTACGCCGGTCGCTCATGTCCTACCGATGCCGAGATCAGGCAGGTTGAAAGAAATCAAAAGGATATCTGGAACCAGGGAAACAAGCTTTGCGCCATGAATATTACGGCTGCAATAAGCATGTTTGGCGAGCACTCCATAGAGATTATTTCCATGCGTACCGGCGAAAGAATCGACTTGAGCGGCGGCTTGGCTTCGCTCAAAGAAGCTGCTAAGATTTCCATACCCGGTGTTATGGAGATGCAACTATATCCTAAGGATGTGAACGTTGACGAAATCAACGCTCAGATCGATAAGTGCAACGAAGAGATCAAAGGAATATTCCTTAAATACAATGTGGGTAGCTTAGATGATCTCAAAAAGTTGGCGAAAAAAATTAAGGAGGATAATGCCAACCTTGAAACAGCTAAGGGCAAGCTTGACATGCTACTGGAGAAGGCTAAATATTCAAGCTATGATGAGCTTAAAGTAGCTGCAGAAGCGATTGCTGCACCCGCACGCTCAAGCGATGACATAGACAGCGCAATACACGAACTTTGTGGGAATACTGACATCAGCGAATTTATCGGCGGGAATAATGGCACTATCGGTACATACAGATTTAAGTATGGAAGTATCGATCAGCTTCGGAAAGACATTGAAGCTAAGCAGAATGAAATCAAAGAAGATGAAAAAGCTCTTCCGAATGAAAGCAACATTCCCGCCGAGTATCGCAACATAACCAACCTAGAGGGTTACCGTGATAAATTGAAAGAGGAACGCGACTCACAGCAAAAGCTCAAAGAAACGGCTAAAGAGTCTAAAGACAAAGCCGAAGGTAAGCTGGAAGACTACGACAAAGCCGCTGCCGAAGCCAAAGCAGAAGATGCCGAGCGCGTCCTAAACGAGAAAAAGGAGTTGCTCAACCACTGGCAGCACATAAAAGAAGTGTTCGATGGGCTAAAGGCGGATATGCACAATAACCCCATGGAGGACATCGCAAAGAGCCTTACGAAATACCTCGGTCTGATTTCCGGCGGCAAGGTATCCGGCGAGTTCCCGGATCAGAGCAAGCTGGATATGAAGATATATAGCGGCAATAACCTGCTGGACTACTCAAAGCTATCCGAGGGCACGAAGGAGACCGTGTCGCTGGCGTTCCGTCTGGCGGTGCTCGACCACCTCTTCCCCGAGGGCGGCGGCATAATCGTATTCGACGATCCGCTCACCGACATGGATGCCGAGCGCGCCGAGCAGTCCTGCCGCCTGATAAAGGAGTGCGCCAAGCGTCATCAGGTAATATTCCTGACTTGCAGGGAGGACTATATCGATCAACTGGGCGGAAACTTGATTCGGTTTTGATGATTTGCCCGCGTGCTGCGAGGTGCGGCACGCGGGGCGCCTGCGAATTGTATCTGAAACGAGTAAGCAGAGCGAGCGTGAGTTTTGGGCAGTTACTTTTAGGAAAATCCTAGATAACGTATAATGGCGGCTTCCCGATTGTGGAAGCCGCCATTTCGTTATGTGCGGTGCGAGAAGCGAGCCAAGCGGCTTAAATCTCCTAAAGCCCCTTCCAATATATATCCGTTCTCTTCTCCCTGCTTACAGCAACACTGCATCAGAAGGACAGATCGGTTTTCTTTGGTTCTTTCTTTTCCCTAAAAGAAAGAACGCGTTCCCCCGTTACTTTTCCCCCATCCCGCCATTAATATAATAAGCAAGAATATCGGCGATCTTGGCGTTGCG
>CAYTOU010000117.1:0-7972 GCA_964439295.1 uncultured Oscillospiraceae bacterium | reverse complement strand
CCCGGCGCAATCTCGCGCAGCTCGGGACGCTCCTGCTTGCACTTTTCGGTGCAGTAGCGGCAGCGCGTGCGGAACGCGCAGCCCGAGGGCATGTTCATAGGACTGGGCACATCGCCTTCAAGCGGTATGCGCTTGCGCTGCTTTGCGGTATCCGGGTCGGGTATCGGTATTGCCGATATAAGCGACTGCGTATACGGATGTACCGGATGCGAAATCAGCTCGTCCGAGTCGGCAATTTCGACTATGCGTCCCAGGTACATAACCGCAATGCGCTTGGATATATGCTGAACAACCAATAGATCGTGGGCAATGAACAGATACGCAATGCCCAGCTTCTGCTGAAGCTCTTCGAACGTATTGATTATCTGCGCCTGTATGGACACGTCCAGTGCCGATACCGGCTCATCGCACACTATGAACTTAGGCGACACGGCAAGCGCGCGGGCAATGCCTATGCGCTGACGCTGACCGCCCGAGAACTGATGCGCGTAGCGGCTGGCGTGGTCGCTGTTGAGTCCCACCATCGTGAGCAGCTCGCTTATGCGATCGGCGCGCTCGGCCTTGGTTTTGCACAGATGGTGTATGTCCAGCGGCTCGCCCACTATGTCGGCAACGGTCATGCGCGGGTTCAGCGACGCGTACGGATCCTGGAAAACAATCTGCATATCCTTGCGGTAATGCTCGATATTGCGCGGTGTGATCTTGGTGCCGTCGTATATTACATCGCCCGATGTGGGGTTATACAGATGCAGTATAGTGCGACCAACGGTTGTCTTGCCGCAACCCGACTCACCCACCAGACCCAGCGTTTCGCCCTTATCTATCGAAAAGGACACGCCGTCAACGGCCTTAAGCATTGTCTTTTTGAACCAGCCGGTGTTTATCGGGAAGTATTGCTTTAGGTCCTTTACCTCCAGTATGTGCTCGCTCACAGCTTGACGCCTCCCTTTGCCGCTTCATCATATACCTGCTTTACGTTCATCCAGCACGCAGCATTATGGAAGTCGTTTATAGTCAGCTCCTGCGGGCGCTCGGTCAGGCATATCTTCATGCATTTGTCGCAGCGCGCCGCAAACGGGCAACCTTCGGGCATTTTGGTCAAATCGACCGGTGCGCCGGATATGGGCACCAGACGCGCATGATGTGTATCCAACTTAGGTATGGAGCGCAGAAGACCCTTGGTGTACTCGTGACGCGGGTTATAGAATATCTCATCCACAGTGCCGCGCTCGCACACGCCGCCGGCGTACATGACGATTATTTCGTCGCACATGTCGGCGATAACGCCCAGGTCATGTGTTATCATAATGATAGCCATGCCCAGCTTCTTTTGCAGGCTCTGCATAAGCTCAAGTATCTGCGCCTGTATAGTAACGTCCAGTGCGGTGGTGGGCTCATCGGCGATAAGTATATCGGGCTCGCACGCAAGCGCCATGGCTATCATGACGCGCTGACGCATGCCGCCGGACAGCTCATGCGGGTACTGCTTTAGGCGCTTGTCGGGCTGATTGACGCCGACCAGCTCCAGCATCTCCAGCGCGCGCTCCTGCGCCTGCTTGCGGGTGCGGTTGGTGTGAAGGAGAATTGCCTCGCGCAACTGATTGCCCACGGTGTATACCGGGTTAAGGCTGGTCATGGGGTCCTGGAATATAATCGATATTTTGCTGCCGCGGAACTGGCGCATCTGGCGCTTTGAGTAATTGACGATGTTCTCGCCGTTAAAGAGTATCTCGCCGCCGACAATGCGTCCGGGCTCGTCCAGTATGCGCATAAGCGAGTACGCGGTCACGCTCTTGCCGCTGCCCGACTCACCCACTATGCCCAGTACCTTTCCGCGATCCAGATTGAACGATACGCCGTTAACCGCGCGTACCTCGCCCGATGCTATCGGGAACGATGTGCGCAGACCTTTTACCTGAAGTAGCGGTTCACTCATCCCCGATCACCTCCTGACCCTGAGCTTGGGATCGAACGCATCGCGCAGACCATCGCCCAGCAGGTTGAATGACAAAACTATAAGGCATATGCCCACCGCGGGATAAACCATCTTGTACGGATAGCTCTGCATCGCGCCGCGCGCGGCGTTTGCAAGAGAGCCCAGAGAGGGCATGGGCGCCTGAACGCCCAGACCGATGAAGCTTAGGAACGACTCGGTAAATATTGCCGAGGGTATCTGCAGGGCGACCGATATGAATATGACGCTCATGCAGTTGGGCAAAATGTGCTTTCTTATAATGCGTCCGGGCTTTGCACCCAGTGCGCGCGCCGCCAAGACGTATTCGTTATTCTTTATCTGCAGTATCTGACCGCGTACCAGGCGCGCCATGCCCACCCAGTAGAGCAGACCGAATACGATGAACATGCTCAGCATGTTTTTGCCCAGCTTTGCAAAAATCGTATTGTTGAGGCTGTCGCCCATTACCTGACCCAGCACGACCGAAAGCAATATAACCATAAGCGTATCGGGCAGGGAGTAAATGATATCGACTATGCGCATCATTATCATATCGGTCTTGCCGCCCACATAGCCGGCGATTGAGCCGTACAAAAGGCCTATTACCAATACGATAAGGCTTGCGAACAGGCCAACCGTCAGCGATACTCGCGCGCCGTAAATGCAGCGTATGAAGTAGTCGCGGCACAGTTCGTCGGTACCGAATATGTGCGGGAATATGTATTCGCCCGCATCGATGGCCTGCTGCTCCATCTTGGAGTACTGGAAGGGTTCAAGATTCTTTGCGGTCTTGTCGCGCTTGCCGTTTACGGTGATCATCTCGCTATAGGAATACGGACAGACCATGGGCGCGATAACTATAAGCAATATAAGCGCAATAAGCAGTATAATGCTCAGCACTGCCAAGGGGTTATGCATGAGCTTTTTCATACCGTCACGGAAGAATGTCGCGGCATCGCGCATGGTTTCGTGCTGTGCCTTCTCTTCATCCGTTGCGGGCGCAAACTTGTTCACATCTATCTGCATGCTCAGCAGATTCTTGCGCGGCAATTTATCATCGGTGAATTGTCTCATTTAGCGAGCCATCTCCTACTCAAAGTTTATCTTCGGGTCAACGATCTTGTACACTATGTCGGACAGCAGCGTCATTATAACCATAAGCGTGGCCAGGAATATCGTGGTACCCATTATCATCGGGTAATCCTGGTTGTTTATGGCGCTGACGAACTTTGTGCCCAGTCCGCCGATATTGAACACGGTCTCGACAACCATCGAGCCGGTCAATATGTACGCGATCATGGGACCTACGTACGTGATGACGGGGATAAGCGCGTTGCGCAGGGTGTGCTTGAGCACTACCATGAACTCAGCCACGCCCTTGGCGCGCGCGGTACGCACGTAATCCTGACCCAGCACTTCGAGCATTGATGACTTGGTAAGGCGCGTGATATAGCTCATCGGGTACAGCGCCAATGAAATCACGGGCAGGAGGTAGTTGACCTCGGTAGTCGAAAATACGTTAAACCAGCCCAGCAAAAGGCAGAATACAAGCATAAGTATTGTCGCCAGAACGAAACTGGGCACGGATACGAAAAGCGTGGTGACGAATATGATCACGCGATCGGGCCAGCGGTTGCGCATGAGCGCCGCAATCGAGCCTAAAGCCAGACCCAGGACAATAGCCACACCCGAGGCCATGCCGCCCAGCTTTGCGGATACCTTAAATGCGTCCCCTATCGTTTCAGATATGTCGCGACCGCTCTTGAGCGATACGCCCAAATCGCCGTGCAGGAAGTTCTTTAGGTACAGTATAAACTGCTGCGGCACGGGCTTATCCAGATTAAAGCGCGCCTCCAGCACGGCTTTAGCCGCCTCGCTGGTAGCCTTTTCCTTGTTAAACGGACCGCCGGGTATGGCGTTCATTGCGAAAAACGTTATCGCGGCGACTATGAATATGGTGAAAATCGCGAGCAATATGCGCTTGGTGCAATACTTGAGCATTCAACCGCTCCCTTCAAAAATGCAGCTCACAAATAATGTTCCTGCGTCTTACAGATTTTCGCATATTGTAGCACTAATTCATTCACATTGCAAGACGTTCATTCGCTTTTTGAACATCATTGCCATAACTTTAACAATTTTTTGTGCTTTAAAGCTGCATTTTAGGCATAGTCGGTACTTATTTGGCGGGTTGCGCCGCATTTTAAGCGCAGTTGAAGCGGCAGCATAGATTTAAGATGGCGGAGTTGCATGCAATGTGTCTTTGCGCATACATGCATATTCCCGCCTATTTATGGATTTATCGGCGCGAAATTTGCATATTCGGTCATAGTATCATTCCAATCGGCATTTTTGAATTCCGTTTATGCAAAATCTGGGTCGAATATCGCATTTTCATGCGTATAAAGTACTGTTTTTCATCATATACTGCAATTTCATTCATGTTTCGCTTGCATCCGCGCTAATATTAAGAAATGTAATGTGTCAAGCAACGCCAACTTCACAGATTTCAAGACATGGTATCAATGCACTCAAATAAAGTGTCAAATCAAATGAATATTTGATCACGCCCGATAATTCAAAATCGGAGAATTGCCGCACTCACCTGCATATCTTTCAGCTAAGTAGGCAAATCGCTTCGCTATCAAAAAGCAACGGGCGCGACTATAAGTAGCCGCGCCCGTTGCTTTTTGATATTCAATTACCAGCTGCGCCATGTGCGCCGCGTAAACAGAAGCAGTATCGGGAATATCTCCAGTCTGCCCGCAAGCATGTCGAATATGAGCACAAGCTTTGACAGCGGACTGAATGCCGAGAAGTTGTACATAGGTCCCACCATCTCAAGACCCGGACCGATGTTATTAAAGCACGAGAGCATTGCGGTAAAGTTGGTCACTATCGGGAAGCCGTCCAGCGAAATCAGAAGGAAGCTTGCCCCGGCAATCAGCACATACGCCGCGAGGTATGCGTTCGTGTTCTCAAGCACCTTTTCATCGACGGTATGCCCGCCCATGCGTATGCTCTGCACATTCTGCGGATGCAGCACGCGGTATATGTTGCGCCTTAAGCCCTTTACAAGCATTACGACACGGCTGCACTTGAATCCGCCGCCCGTAGAACCCGCGCACGCGCCGACGACCATCAGCATCATTATAATGCCCTTTGAGAAGCTGGGCCACATGTCAAAGTCGGTCGTGGCATAGCCTGTCGTGGTCATTATACTGGACACCTGAAACGCCGCGTGGCGCACTGTATCGGCAAGCGTCGGGTACATGTGGCGTATGTTCAGTGTGATTAGCAATATGCTTATCACCGCCGTGCCCACGTACAGGCGCAGTTCATCGTCCTTATATATGTACTTGCCGCGCCGCATAATCAGCAGGTAGTATATGTTGAAGTTGACACCAAACAGGAACATGAATACTGTGCACACGTTCTGTATATACGGGCTGTACCCCGCCATGCTGTCCACCTTAATGCCGAAGCCGCCCGTGCCCGCCGTGCCGAACGCCGTGCACAACGCCTCAAACAGATCCATATCGCCCGCCAGTAGGAACAGCACGTTCACGATGGTCAGTATGACGTACAGTAGGTACAGTATGCGCGCGTTCTGGCTCATCTTGGGCACAAGCTTGCCCACTTCGGGACCCGGGCTTTCGGCGCGCAATAGGTGCATCGTATATCCGCGGTAGCGTCCGCTACGCGGCAGTACCGCCAGCAGGAACACCAGCACGCCCATGCCGCCCAGCCAGTGAGTGAAGCTGCGCCAATACAGCATGCCGTGCGAGAGCCGCTCCACATCGACCAGTATGGATGCGCCGGTCGTTGTAAAGCCCGAAACAATTTCAAACAGCGCATCGATAAATACGGGTATCTCGCCCGACAGCCAGAAGGGCAAGCATCCGAATAGGCTAAGTGCAATCCAGCTAAGTCCAACGCACACCAGACCGTCGCGCGCGAACATGCCCGTAGGTGCCTTGCGGCAGGGTATGTACATAATAAGCGCCACGCCCGCGGTCAGAGCGGTGCAAAACAGGAACACCATTGCGGCGCCGTATTCGCCGTACAGCACGCTGACAAGCGCCGGCGGCAACATGAATACCGCCTCGATGAGCAGTATCCACGACATCATGCGTCCGATAATCTTGAAGTTCATATCGCGCCTCAGTCATCAAACATTTCGTTCAGATTGTGTATTATGGTATCGCTGCTGGTCACAAGCACGACAGTGTCGCCGGGTTCGTATGACGACGAACCGTTGGCTATAACCGGACCATCCTTGGACGTAATGCAGACGATAAGCACATTGCGCTTAAGGTGTATATCGCGCAGCTCCACGCCGCAATGCGGTGTGTTGCTATCCACGCGGAATTCAAGCGCCTCGACCTGACCGTTGGCAATGGAATGCACGGACAGCGCCGCGCCCACCTGATTCTGCATGGCGCGCACGTAGCGCACAATCGTGTTCGTGCTCAGTTCCTTGGGGCAGATTACGCTGCCCAGCGGCAGACCGTCCACGATATCGCTGTTCTCATTATGGCTTATCTTTGTGACAATGTGCGGCACGCCCACACTGCGCCCGTACAGCGATATTATCATGTTCAGTTCGTCAAGCCCGGTCATAGTGACCAGGGCATCGCTGCCGCGCAGGTTTTCGCTTTCCAGAAGCGTTGTGTCGCTCGCATCGCCGTTTATTATGCTCACATCGGGCAGCATATCGGCCAGCTGCTTACAGCGCGCGGCGTTTTGCTCGATGAGCTGCACGCCCACGCCGCTTTGCGAAAGCCTGTTGGCCAGATAGTACCCCAGTCGCCCGCCGCCGCAGAGTATTGCGCGGCGCACGCGGCGCGTGACAATGCCCAGATTGTCGAGCAGCATCGCAAGGTTATTGCTTGTCGCCGTTACGAACAGCTTGTCATGCGCCTTTATGACGAAGTTACCGTCGGGCGCCACGGTGCGACCGTTTCGCAGTACGGCGCACACCAGCACGCGGCACTTGACTATGCCGCCCAGGTGCATAAGGGTAACATTGCACAGCTTGCTGCGCTCGTCGACCAAGAGTTCAACTATTTCCACGCGACCTTTCGCGAATGTGTCGCGCTTTAAAAAGCCCGGGTATTTAAGCAATCGATCTATCTCTGCTGCGGTTTGCAGTTCCGGATTGACCGCAAGCGACAGACCAAATACGTCGCGCAGTGCATACGCCTGCTCGGTATATTCCGGATTGCGTATGCGCGCGATGGTATGCAGGCGCCTGTTCATGCCGTGCGCGGTCATGCAGCACAGCAGATTGACCTCGTCCGCGTTTGTCGCCGCTATTAGCAAATCCGCCTCCGCCACGTTGGCCTGACGCAGGACCTCCATTGACGCGCAGTTGCCATATACAGCCATTACGTCAAATAGCTCTATGCTGGACTCCAATACGCTGTTTTTGGAGTCGATGAGCGTAATATCATGCCCTTCCGACGTGAGCTGACGCGTTAGCGCTCTACCCATCTTACCGTTGCCGGCTATGATAATCTTCACTGATGAAGCACTTCCCAAATAGTACTATAAGCCGCACTCTCGGCGGTAAGTCGTATTATATCATACCGCGTATTTAGTTTCAACCGCGCCATTTCGCGCCGTGTCAAAAGCATGTATGCGACAATTTAATGCCGCAAAGGACAAAAATTGCAATCATGCGTCCCATGCACATTGCTTAAAAGGCGCATATCGATTTATACGATATGCGTTTATTCACTTTGCGATGCGGCATACGTTTTAGACATATCGATTGCATTTACACTTATTGAAAATTAACCGTTGTATTCGGCGTATATAACAGTTAACAATAAAAATTGCCGCGACCGTATTGACAAACGCTGCGCGCGAGTATATAATCCTATTCATCCGATAGGTTTATAGGATTTATGAAAATCGGACGCTACAGCCAACTCAAGTAAGGGGGCTTAATTATGCAGAGGACACCGCGCCGCGCCACTGACAGATGTATATGCCGTTTTTGTTGTAAGGCAT
>CAYTOU010000116.1:1508-8106 GCA_964439295.1 uncultured Oscillospiraceae bacterium | reverse complement strand
GCTCTCCAGCACCTTTTCGTCAGCGGACTGAATTTTCTTTTCCCAATTGCCGCTGTGGAAGCGGAGGACGGAGGGGAGAAGGCCGAATATCCAGCCTAGGGGCGACGCAAACCAAATGCCGGTTTCGCCGAATAGATGGGATAGGAGTAGGGAGAGACCGACCTTGGAAAATAGCTCCATCATAGAGGAGAGTAGGGTGAACTTGGAATCACCAATGCCGCGTAGGGCGGAGTTGTAGAGCCAAATCGCGCCTAAGAAGCTGTAGAGTGAAGCCTCAATGCGTATCATGTTGTAGGCCGAATCGATGACCGACTGCGCAGTGTCCGTGTCGACAAAGAATAGCGCAATGCGCCGCCCGAATATGAACATGACAGAGGTTGATATAACGCTTAAACATACTATCAGAAGTAGCATCTTGTGTATGCCGTCGCGTATGCGGTCAAACTTGCGCGCGCCAAAGTTCTGACCCGAAAAGACAGAGAACGAGAACGCTGCTTGGCTGAATAATACGGTTGCCAGCTGCTCAACCTTGCTGCCCACAGTGTACGCAGCAACAGTGCCCGAGCCGAATGAGTTGATTACCCAGGTGGTAACCATCATGCCAAATGTCAAAAGTAGCGTCTGCGCAGCCATGGGCGCGCCTATCTCTAGGGTGTCCGACATGACAGCCTTGTCAAGACGCATGTGCTTGAATGAAAAGCGTAGCATCTTGTATCGGCGTAGCATGTACGCAACCGCTAGCACAGCCGATATGGCCTGAGAAATTATAGTCGCAATCGCAACGCCCGCTATAGCCATGCCAAACTGTAATACGAATAATAGATCCAGCACGACGTTTAATAGCGAGCATATTATAAGGAAAATAAGCGGCGTGCGCGAATCGCCTATAGCGCGTAAAAGCGCCGCCACGGCATTGTAGATTAATTGTACTATGACTAGACCGCAGGTGATCTGCACGTATAACACTGCACCGTCAATAATGTCGTCCGGCGTGCCCAGAAGTAGCATTATCGGACGCGCTCCCCATACACCTATCGCGCCTAGGATAGCGCCCGATATCACTACCAGCCATACCGAGTTGCCCACTACCGTGCGTAGCTTTTCGTCATTGCCCGAGCCGAATGACTGCGCCGCAACTACCGATATCGCGTTCATTACCGCACAGCCTACCTGCACAATGCCGAATACGGTCGTCGATGTCGCACCGATCGATGCCAGGGCGCTTACACCTACATAGCGCCCCAGCACGACAGTGTCCACCATGTTGTATAGCAATTGGAATATGCCGCCAATCAACATGGGTATGGCAAACTTGATCATTAAAGGCAGTGGACTGCCGATAGTCATATCTCCTTGTCGTTCGTTTTTCAATGTGCAATGCTCCTTTTATTATGCGCGGGTCATGTGTATCAGTCCGTATGCGGGTACGCCTATCGCGCATATGCCGCTAAGCTTAACGCTCTCAACGCGTACGATTTCACCCAGCGGATTCATTACCTCGATCTTCCACTCGGCATTTTCATCCGCGTCGACTATAAGCGTGCTGCCCGAATTGGCATTTATAATGTAGCATTCGTTTAGCTTCGACGCGGGTAGCTTTGCGACGTATCCGCTTAGGTAGTCCGCAATAACGCCGCGACCGTTGTCCAGAGCGCTGACCACAGGGTATAGCATCTGCGGTGCCTCGGCGTATATCGGTACCTGCGTGAGCAGGTGGTTTTCGCGCTTCATGAAGTCCAGCCAGAAGCGTAGCACCTTTATGTGGCTTTCGGGCACGCGGTCCAGCTTTACCGAAATCTGCACCGTGCCGAAGAGCACGTTTTCTATCTGACCCACGGCGCACTCGACGCTGTCATTTACATTCCATACAAGCATGTCCGAGTGTACCGCAGTGTTGCCGCTGGTCAGGCGCAGATCCACAATGCCCACGCGGTTGGTGGATGTCGTGTTGGGGCAATCGCCTACGCGTAGCATGTTGCCGAACTCGCGCATTACCGGTCCTATGTAGCTCTGGCGGAACTCGATTAGTATGTCGTCCTTTACGGCGCGCAATGCCTTCATTACATCTATCATAAGGCGGCGTACGGCGTCCTCCAGCACGACATAGTCCATGCCTTCGTGCCATGCGGGCGTTTCGGGCGTCATGTTGAACGAATCGATGAAGTCCAGCTTCAAGCCGTCCAGATCCCAATCCTTGACAGCATGCACGTATGTGCCTATCAGATACTCGCGCACCTCGGGATAGCGCGGGTCAAGCGTGTATGCGCCGTGCCATTCTATGTACTCAAGCGTCTTGCCTTCAAATACCTTTGCCGCCTCGGAGTACTTGCCTATGAAGGGCACGCTGAACCATAGCATGTACTTCATGCCCAGATCGTGTACCGCCTTGACATGCGCGCGCATGTCGGGTATCTTTGTCGGGGTGGGCTGCCAGTCGCCGCAATACGCGTATCCGCGCTGATTGTCATCGGTCTGCCAACCGTCGTCAACTATCACCGTGTCCATGCCCAGCGCCTTGGCACGCGCACATTCCTTTTCTACCTCGTCGGCGTATACGTTTTGATGGAAGCTGTACCAGAATGAGTACATGGGCATGCGCGCCGCCTCGGGCACCGGCATGGGCTTGTACTTCTCCTCCCACCACGCGTTGACCGCGCGGATGGCGTCCTCATACCTGCAATCGGTCTCGTCCAGCCATAGCGTGACGGTATATTCCTCCAGCTTGCCGGTTGCGTCAAGCGGTATCTCTATGTTCATTATGAGCGAGGCATCCTCTTCATGCACGCCCATCTGCCTGTTTATACGCGTTGTGCAGTCGTCCAGCGCCACGGTCAGACTGTTGCGCCCATTGTCCTTAAAGAAGCACGTCAGCGGGCAACCCGATGAAATCTTGCTGGCGGTAGGGCGCGTCCAATCGGCCTTAAGCGCGCGGTCTGTTCCGCAATCGCTGTGCCACTGATACTGCAGATCGATTATCGGGCGGCTGAGCTTTATGTGCATCTTGGGCGTCTTGCACTCGATGGCATCCTTGCCCTGCCATGCGGCGGTAAAGGTATGTAGCGTGCGCGCACCTTCGCGCTTTACCGCGTGTTTAACATCGGCGGGCATGTTGACGGACACAAGTATGCCGTCAAAGTCCTTTTCAAACATATATTTAATCCCCCTTTTTCGTAAACCTTCAATTTATAATGTCAAATTCTCCATCCCGGGCGCTTTTTCCTTCTAATGTAAAGCAACTGACAGCGCTTGCGGCTGCTTTTGCGCGAGAATTTTATCAATTCACTGTGCGCTTTGAGACCGTGCGTATATTTGCCGGTGCGATACGACATTCGGGTTTGTTTGAAACGCGTAAGATGTGTGCAAGTACTTTGTTTACAAATTGTTTTGGGTAATGCCACTATGTCTTCACTTAATGCCAGTATCTTTTTAGGATAATTTCAGCTTCACCGATTAGAATTTTGCATTGTAAAAAACGGCGCGCACACAATCGCGCCTTTTTGAATCGGAGGTGACAAAAGTGACATACCGAAACGAGGTTAAGCACATTATCGACGCGGGCGATAAGGTTGCCATATGCGCCAACATGCGCGCAATTGCCAAGCCCGACCCGCACGCCGCGGGCAGGGGCTATTATAAGATACGCAGTCTGTATTTTGACAACATATACGATAAGGCGCTACGCGAAAACATAGACGGTGTGAGTGAGCGCGAAAAGTTCCGCATACGCTACTATGACGGCGATACATCGGTCATACACCTTGAAAAGAAGGTCAAAAGGGGAGGCCTGGGCTACAAGGTGTCCTGCCCGATAAGCGCCGAGGAAGCGCAGAAGATAGTGGACGGCGACACACTATGGATGCCGGTAAGCGGGCGCGGACTTGTAATCGAATTGTATGCCAAGATGAAGTCGCAGGGGCTTAGGCCGCGCACGATAGTGGACTATACGCGCACACCGTTCGTGTACGCGCCCGGCAATGTGCGCGTGACAATCGATGAAAACATACGCACCGGGCTCAATTGCACCGACTTTCTGAATCCCGACTGCGTGACCATACCGGCGGGCGACAACGTAATTCTGCTGGAGGTCAAGTGGGATGAATACCTGCCCACGATTATAAAGCGCGCCGTGCAAGTAAAAAACAGGCGCGCCGGAGCATTCTCAAAGTACAGAACATGCCGTATATACGGCTAAAGCAATAGGGGGATTATTATGACAAGCTTTTCCGACATCTTTAAGAGCAGCTTCCTGGAGAACATTACAAGCGTTTCGCTTGTGGATATGGTAATCACAATGGCACTCGCGTTCGGCATGGGTCTATTCATATTCATGGTGTACAAAAAGACCTACGCCGGCGTCATGTACTCCTCGAGCTTTGGCGCGTCCTTGGTCGCGCTTACCATGATTACGTCGATGACCATACTTGCCGTGACGTCAAACGTCGTGCTGTCCCTGGGCATGGTGGGCGCGCTGTCTATAGTGCGCTTCCGCACGGCCATAAAGGAGCCCATGGATATAGCGTTCCTGTTTTGGTCAATTGCGGTGGGCATAGTATTGGCGGCGGGCATGATACCGCTTGCCGTGTTCGGTAGCGTCGTGATAGGCGTTGTGCTCATGCTTTTCGTCAACCGCAAGGCCAGCCATAACCCCTTCATAGCGATAATAACCTGCGCCGATCACGAAAGCGAATTGCGCGCGGTCAAGTACCTAAATGAAAACGTCGAAAAGGCGGTCATAAAGAGCAAGACCGCGCAAAACGGCTCTATCGAAATGAACTACGAAGTGCGCCTAAAGGGCGATGACACCGACTTCATATCCACACTGTCCGAAATGGATGGCGTAAACAGCGCCGTGCTGG
Organism: uncultured Oscillospiraceae bacterium; assembly: GCA_964439295.1. Lineage (GTDB taxonomy): Bacteria > Bacillota > Clostridia > Christensenellales > Aristaeellaceae > Fimadaptatus. The sequence goes on along the minus strand of CAYTOU010000116.1, from coordinate 3,250 downwards.
TCAGCTATAACGGCGACTATCTGGGGTGATTATATGCTCAGGTGCAAAAACATTGACCGCATATGCTGTATAGTATTGGCAATGACAATACTCATCACATGCGGGTACATGGGCGCCGTGTCGCAGGGACTCATCGCCGCCGCCGATGGCGTGGGGTATGAAAACCGCCTGTTCGATCAGTCGTACGTGCATACAATCGATATAGTGATGAACGATTGGGACAGCTTTATCGCCTCGGCTCAGAGCGAGGAGTACTCATCCTGCACCGTTGTAATAGACGGCGAAAAGTACTCAAACGTCGCCATACGCGCAAAGGGCAATACATCCATGTCCTCGGTCGCCGAGTATGGCAACAATCGCTATAGCTTTAAGATAGAATTTGACCACTATCAGAGCGGTAAGACCTATTACGGACTGGATAAACTGTGCCTCAACAACCTTATTCAGGATAAGACCTATATGAAGGACTACTTCGCCTATACGCTTATGTCGCGCATGGGCGTGTCTTCGCCACTGTGCAGCTTTGTGCAAATCAACGTAAACGGCAGCGCGTGGGGTCTGTATCTGGCGGTCGAGGGCATAGAGGACGGCTTTATCACGCGCAATTACGGCGGCAGCACGGGCGAGATATATAAGCCCGACAGCCTGTCTTTCGGCGGCGGACGCGGCAACGGCGCAGACTTCGATATGGACGAGTTCCGCGAAAACTTCGATTTCGGCAGCGATTCCGATTCCGACGATTCGACCGATGGCGATTCTTCGTTCACTCCGCCCGACATGGGCAATATGACTCCGCCGGGCAATATGCCTTCATTCGGCGGCGATTCGACTCAGACCCAAACCGATTCAAGCGACACTGACGCGGATAACTCCGACTCCGCATCGACCTCGGGCGGCTCGTTTACAATGCCGTCCATGCCCGATATGTCTTCATTCAGCGGCGACTTTGGCGGCTTTGACGGCGGCGATTTCGGCGGTATGGGCTCGGATGATGTTAAGCTGCAATACATCGACGACGATCCCGACAGTTATTCCAACATATTCGATAACGCCAAGACCGACATTACCGATGAGGACAAGGCGCGCCTGATAGCATCGCTAAAGACCCTTTCGGAAGGCGAAGACATAGAATCGGTAGTCGACGTGGACAAGGTCATACGCTACTTTGTCGTGCATAACTTCCTCTGCAACGACGACAGCTATACCGGCACGATGGTGCATAACTACTATCTGTACGAAGATGACGGCGTTTTGTCCATGATACCGTGGGACTATAACCTCGCGTTCGGCGGCTTCTCATCCGGTATGGGCGGCTCCAGCGGCGCGACATCCACCGTCAATTCGCCAATAGATACCCCGGTATCGTCGGGCGACATAAGCTCTCGCCCCATGATCGCATGGATATTTAATAGCGATGAGTACACCGAGAAGTATCACGAAATATACTCTGAGTTCATAAGCGAAACGTTTGACAGCGGCTGGTTTGAAGAGGAAATAGACCGCGTGACCGATATGATCGCGCCGTATGTGGAGCAGGACACGAACGGCTTCTTCACATACGACGAGTTCATCACCGGCGCGGCGACTCTTAAACAGTTCTGCACACTGCGCGCGCAGAGCATATCGGGTCAGCTGGACGGCACGATACCTTCCACCACATCGGGTCAGAACGCCGACTCATCCGCGCTAATAGACGCGTCCGACGTAAGCCTTGACGATATGGGCGACTTCAGCGGCGGCGG
>CAYTOU010000116.1:0-1408 GCA_964439295.1 uncultured Oscillospiraceae bacterium | reverse complement strand
CTGCCGAAAGCACAACCGATGCTGCACAGTCCGATACCACTGCGGCTTCAAGCGACAGCGCGACCGCCCAAACGGGCAACATGCCCTCAATGCCTGACAGAGTTGACGCGTCATCAATGGGCGACATGCCGTCATTGCCTGACGGAGTGGATGCGTCCTCGATGGGCAACATGCCCTCAATGCCAAACGGCACGGATACTTCATCGATGGGCGCACCGCCTTCAATGCCCGGTGGCGCAGGCGCATCATTTGACAATGTCAACTCCAATGCGACTACTACCGAGAGCGGCGAAACGGCCGAGCAGCCCTCACAGGCAACCAACGAAACGGCTCAGGCGCCCGATAACACACAGGCGCCGGACAGCGATGCATCAAATACAGAATCGCAGACCGATTCCGCGCCCGATACCGCTTCGACACAAACCGATGCCGACACAACGCAGGACAGCATCGGCGCGCCTCAGGGCGATATTATGGGCGGAAGACGCGGCGGCGACAGACCTGACGATATGGGCGACTTCTCGGGCGATTTCCCGGGCGGCAGTGACAATGCCGCGGGCGGCGCATATCAATACATACTATTGGGCGGCAGCGTGCTGCTGCTGATAGCCGGTTTGGTATTTGCCAAGCTCTTTAAGAGCAAAATGTAATACGATTAGGCGATAGCCGTTTGCATGCAACGCAAATCCACTTGACAGGATTGCATGCAGGCGGCTTTTGTGCTATCATATAAAAAAGTACATTCGAGGTAAACGGCGTGCTTACGGCAAAAGACATAATACTCCGCGATTTTCGCGAAAGCGACATCGAAACGCGCATACATTGGGAAAACGTAGAAACAGAGTGGCAACTCTGGGACGGTCCGTGGGAATACGAGGGACTGACCGACGATGAGCGCGAGCAGAACATGGCGTCCTATCTAAAGAACATGCGCAAATGGGCTACCATGTATAAGAATATGCCCGCTAGCACCCCGCGCACGCAGTTTCAGATAGAAACGCTTCCCGATCACCGCTATATCGGCTGGGTATCGAGTTACCGCATCGATTCGGACTACACGATTAACCCGGACGGCGAAAAGTGTGCCGTGGGCATCGACATACCCGACATGGCGTCGCGCGGTCACGGATACGCCACCAAAGCGCTATGTCTATTCATCGAGTATCTTTTAAAGTGCGGCGAAAAGGAGATCTACACGCAGACCTGGTCGGGCAATGTGCGCATGATAGGGCTCGCGCATAAGCTGGGCTTCATCGAATGCCGCCGCAAAAAGGACCTGCGCACCGTGCGCGGCGACAAGTACGATGGGCTTACGTTTGGGATGGATATGGCGCTCTTTCGTAAAGCATTCGAAAGCGTGCTCGGTCGGGCGTGCCGGTTTTAGTCGCGGCTTTATTGGAATTATTTG
>CAYTOU010000115.1:0-8128 GCA_964439295.1 uncultured Oscillospiraceae bacterium | reverse complement strand
GGCACCGATTGGCGGAAAAGCCGCCGAAATTGCAGCTTAAGGAATTTTAGAAACATACTCTAAATAGTACTCTTACACCCGGGGGATAAAAAAAGTCTCCCCGGAACATACTACTGTCCCGCAGAGACTGAGAGATTAAACACCTGTCCTGCTGTCACCCGCCGGTGACCCGACTTGCGCAATTGCGCGCAGTCTGTTCAGTTTGTACTGTAGATTCGCATAACGCATGCAGTGCAAAGAGTTTCGACTATTATAACATCGCAAAAGCACCTGTGTCAAGCATTATTTGCACATAAAAAGCGGCTGCCCCGCCGCCTGAAAGAGGCAATCGGGACAGCCCGCATGTGTGCTTAAGTATGAAGTCTTATCTTTATTCTGCAGTGGTTTCGGTTGCGGTGTAGTTGGAGTCGGCGCCGATTATCGATACGGAACCGCTCTCGTCAACGTACAGCTTTACCGAGTAGGTCTGCGCGGGATCGGCTTCCTCGCCGGAGCGCGCATAGGTGAAGGTGATGTTGCACTCGCCTACGTTTGCCATGGTGGGAACTACGTTCAGAGTCCAGGTGCCGCCGACGCCCACCAGCTCGGTCGCGGCGTTCTCGTCCTCGGCGTAGGTCTCGGTGCAGGTGAACATGTCGGCATCATCCATGGTGTAGGTCCAGATGTAGCCGGTGGAGTCGTTGGCGGGCAGGGTTATATCAACGCTCTCGTTGTTGGTGGCAGTTGCCCAGTTTACGGAATTTTCCAGTATGCCGTTCACGGTGATGGCGCCGCTTTCAACGGTCAGGTAAACGCTTACGGAGAAGGCGGATTCGGTCTCGACATCGGCGCCTTCCTTGGCGTTGTACAGGCGCAGAACGGTGGAACCGCTTGCATCCTCGCTGGCGGGCATGAAGCCTGCAACCCACTTACCGGGCTCATCCTCGGTGGTGTCGTTGATCTCCTGCAGTATGGTCTCGTCATCGATGGCGTAGGACCAGGTGTAGCTCTCGTCGCTGTTCACGTCCATGCGTGCGACGATGGAGCTGGTCTCGTTGTCGATTTCGTAGCCCAGTACGGCTACTTCCTCGGTCGCCTCGGCTTCGGTATCGGTGGCCTCGGTAGCGTCGGTGGTCTCGGTCTCTTCGGTGGTCTCGGTCTCGGCGGCCTCGGCTACCTCAGTATTTTCGGTAGAAGTGTCAGCCAGCGCGAACGCGGGCAGCAGCATCATGGCTGCCAGAAGTAGTGCAATTAGCTTTTTCATATTATGGTTTCTTCCTTTCGGTATTGTGTGTTGCAGTTGCTCTCGAGCATCAACTGCGCATGTTTGACGTAAGTGGTTGCACAGTTTGTTCCCGGAAAATTTAGTCTTTTTTGCGTATTTTCGGAAACGTTCTTGTATCAGTTTTACTCTGCCGCGAGAGCTATGCTGTTTGCCGACAGTATTTCAATCGTGCCGTCCTCGTTTATGTTCAGCGCTACATCATAGCTTTCTATGGGGTTTTCCTCCCATGAACGCGCATAATTGAGCGTCAAGGTTACCTCGCCCGACTTGCCTGCGACAGAAGCAAACGACGCGTTCCACGTGCCGCCCACGCCGGTCATGCCTTCCTCGTGCTCGTCCTCGACGTACTCCTGACTGACCGCGGTGAGCAGGCTCTCGTCGGATATAACGTAGCTCCAATCGTACCCGGTAGTGGCATTGCCTTCAAGCGAAACGCTTAAACCCGTGCCGTCATCGCTCAGCGTGAGCCAAGTGTTGTCCTGCTTGGCGGCGGCGTTTACCGCAATTGTGCCGTCCTCATTGAGCGTCAGTGCCATGTCGCATACGTATGCCGGGAACTCATCTCCGCGCGCGTACTTGAGCGTAAGCTCGACATCGGTCTGAGCGGTAGCCGCGCTCTTAAAGCTGATTACCCACTGCCCGGGCACGCCTAACATATCGGTCGCTTCGGGCTCAATGTATTCGCTCGTAACTTCTTCAAGCGCTTCGTCGGATGTCTCATACGTCCATTCGTATCCGGTCGAGGCATTGCTCTCCAAAGTTATCGTAAGCGCGGTGCCGTCCTCGCTCAGGCTGTACCACGGGGTTTCTTCCTCCACTGCATCGGCTGCATCGACCTGCGCTTCAACCGTCGCGCTTTCGTCCACCGCGGTGTCGGCGGCTTCTTCGCATAGCGCGCCCGCGGGCAGCAACATCATTGCCGCTATCAAAAGGGATATGATCTTCTTCATGTGATGTACCTCGTTAATAAAATTTGTCACTCGAAATCGGCGCTTTGCCTTCATCCGGCGCACATGTTTGACGCGCGATATTCACGCCTTGTTCCACACAAAATGATATTTTTTTAGCGAAATGCGTTGGCAGAATAGTTCGCGTGCCAAAAGTTTTAAGACTGCGATAATGCAAGACAATAGTATTTAGCTTGCACATGAAACCGAATTGCGGTATAATGCTTTAGCCAATTGTTCAATAAAAAAGAGTAAAGTGCAATATTGCGCCCATGCGCATACACCGAATATGTACGCTCTGAAAGGAATGTCCTGCCAATGTACGATAACAATCCCGGCTCGATCAAGATACGCAATCAAACGTATGTAAAGCACTGCAATATACAGACCGTGCTGCACATCCTGGAAGAGCATCAGCCGGTCAGCCGCACCGAGATGGTAAGACTGACCGAAATGAGTCCCACCAGCATTACGCGCATAATAAACGCGCTAATCAATCTGGGACTGATATACGAAACCAATTCCCGCCCCAAGAACAGCCGCGGGCGCAAGGCGATAAACCTATGCGTAAAGCAGGACGGCATATACACTATGGGCGTGTTCATTACATATGACCGCATACGCACATGCATAATGGATTACGGCAATCATATGCTCTATTCCGATGTAATGCAGCTTGAAAAGCGGTATTACGATGTCGAGGAGCTGGCCGAGCTTACGCGCGTAATGTACGATGCCACGCCGCATCATGTGGTGCACGATTGGAAGTGCGTATGCGCGGTGGGCGTAGCGTGCGCCGGCATAGTGGATACCGAGCGCGGCATAGTGGTCAAGTCCGAACAGATGGGCTGGGAGAATGTCAATCTGGTCGAGGTGTTCAGCCGCGTGCTCAACCTGCCCGTATGGCTGGAAAACGACGTTAAGTCCTGCCTGGTCGGCGAAAAGGCGCGCAGGGGACTGAGCGACGACACCGATACCGCCTACCTGATGGTGGGCACGGGCGTGGGCGTCGCGGCTACAGTGGGCGGCAAGGTCATGCGCGGCTTTAACAGCAGCTCGGGCGAAATAGAGCGCGTGCCCATAATAGACAGCGTCGACGGCGTGACCACGCTGCATACGCACTTGACCGAGTCATCGCTAATCGCGCGCTCGACCGCCGCCGATCCGCGCATGGATTCGGTCAGCAGCATCACGCTCAACATAGGTCAGCCCTGGGCACAGGCGATATTAAGCGACTTCAAAAAGTACCTGCGCTTCATAATACAGATGGTGGACGGCATATGCGACCCGTACGCGATAATACTGGGCGGCACCGTAATACCGCAGCTGGCGCCGTTCATAAAGGACGCACTTCCCGAGGGGCGCGTGATTATAGGCGAAAACTACGAGGACGCGTGCGTGACCGGCGCGGCCATGGTAGCCATTCGCGCCAGCATACAGGCGCTTATAAGCGAGCAGATTGAGATACTGTGATGGGGAAGTAGGGAAGTTTTGCTTCGCGAGTTTGGAAATTGCCGCTTTTTTCTGAAAAAAACTATTGACTTCACGCCGCTGATGTGGTATACTAGATTGCGTTGACTGACTGGGTGTAGCGCAGTTTGGTAGCGTGCTTGAATGGGGTTCAAGAGGCCGGAAGTTCGAATCTTCTCACCCAGACTTAAGACCGGAAAGCGTAAGCTTTCCGGTCTTTTGCTTTGCGCATTTTTGCGCGGAATATGGAGTTTTGATAAAAAGGGAAGGGCGCTTAAAGCCCTTCCTCAAATACCCCAAATCGGCACGATATAGCTTTCGCTGTCAATTGCGGATAGTGTACCCTTCATGCAGAGTATGGCGCCCTTTCCGCGCGGCACGCTTCCTTTGTCCAGCAGCTTAAACGGGCGCGTGAGCTGGGCACCGGGATTGGCGGTTTTCTTTATCTCCAGCGGATGCAACTCGCCGTCCGACTCGATTACGATGTCGATTTCCTTTGCGTCGTTGTCCCTGTAGTAATACATATTCGGCTGCTCGCCCGAATTAAAGTAAGTCTTCATGATCTCCGCAACCGTGTAGTTTTCCAGTATGGCGCCGTTGAATGCGCCCGCTTCCAGCGTTTCGGGACTTGACCATTTGGTCAGGTACGCCACAAGACCCGTGTCGTAGAAGTACAACTTGGGCTTGCTGACCGTGCGCTTGAGCAGGTTGTTTGAATAAGGGTGCAGATAGAATATGATATCCGACTTTTCAAGCAGTCCCAACCACTCCTGCACTTTTTCAGAGCGCATGCCGTCCATGTCGTTTCCTATGTCGCTCAATGTTACCATCTGACCCGCTCGACATGCCACAGCGGTAATGAACCTTAAGAATTCCACCGACTCGATTGCGCCGTTCAACTCGCGTATGTCGCGCTCTATGTAAGTCTGAATGTAGCTCGAATAGTACAGATTGCGATTGGACACGCGTCCGCTCGCTATCGCGGGCATTGAGCCTTTGAATATGCGCCCAAACATCTCAGGCGTATCGGCGGGGGAGCGCGAAGATATTCTCCGCTGCAGGTCGTTTAGGTCAAGCGTAAAGGGCTTGTTTTCGCCACTGCCGTAAAGCTCGTTTTGAGACATTGTGGACATGTGCAATATGCACGCTCTGCCGGCAAGTGATTCTCCCGCCAGCTTCATCAGCTTAAACGTCTGCGAGCCCGTCATCCAAAAATCGCCCGGGCGCTTATCTCTGTCGGCGTATATCTTGATGTACGTGAACAGCTGCGGCGCGTACTGTACCTCATCTATCAGTATGGGCGGCTTATGCATCTGAAAGAACATCTCGGGATCGCTTTGCGCCAAAGCGCGCTCGTTTAGATCATCCAGCGTAACATAGCATCGATTTGTGCCTTCCATGAGCTTTTGCAGCATGGTCGTTTTGCCGACTTGACGCGGTCCGGTCACGATTATCGCCGGATACTCCTCATTGGCTTGCATTATAACGCTTTCAAGATCGCGCTTTATATAACTCATACCTTTGACATCCTTTCGGGCGTTTTACGCTATAACCGTATTATACCCGACATTCCCGCCTAGGTCAACAAAACTTCGGGCGTTTTCCACTAAACGCGTAAAACGCCCGAAATTTCTACGCCTTACCGCAAAAAAACGCACCCGAGCCGTCAACTCAGGTGCGCTAATAATCCACATCCCACTAAATAGGCATTTCCTCTTCATCCTCGCCGGCTACGTCCAGTGTGGGCAGCTCGTCCAGCGACTTTATGCCGAAGTGCGCCAGGAAAGCGTCTGTCGTGCCGTACAGTATGGGGTGACCGACTGTGTCCTTGCGCCCGACATCGGTAATGAGATCGCGCGAGCACAGCATTTGAATCGAGTAATCGCACTTTACGCCGCGTATTTCCTCGACCTCAAGGCGCGTTATGGGCTGGCGGTACGCGATTATCGCCAGCGTTTCCAGTGCGGCCTGACTGAGCGTCTGCTTTTGCACGGGCTGCAGCAGGCGTTCCACGTATTCGGCGTACTCGGCGCGTATGCTTAGCTGCGCCTTTTTGCCGAACCTGCGCAAGTGCAGACCGCGCCGCTCGTAGTCCAGACGCGAGCCCAGCTCATCCAGCGCGGCGTTCACGTCCTCCGCGCTGACCGACAGCGCCTGTGCCAGTGCGCTTTCGTCCACCGGATCGCCCGAAACGAAGAGTATGGCCTCAATGATCGAGGCGGCCTCGCTTTTGTCCATTGGCAAATCTCCTTAATTCGTATGCGCGGTTACTGCGCCTTATCGTCCGCGCCCAGTGCCGGCATTATGACTATATCGGAAAACAGCTCCTGCTGATACACCGTGGCATGGTTAAGCCTAATCAGCTCCAGCAGTGCCAGGAACACCGATATTATTTCGCTGCGCGTGGGGTTTGGCGAAAACAGGTCAAAGAACGCCACCGGTCCGCGCCGCAAACGCTTTTGTATGCGGAACACGCATGCCGCGACGTTAAAGTCATCCCTGCTTATCCTACGCTCGGGCACGTGCCCGCTCTTTTCCTGCTCGCGCTCGGCGCGCTCCAGCAGGTTATGTATCGCGCGCGTGAGTCCCTCAAGCGACAGTCCGGTCAGCTCGTACGTTTTAGGCGGCAGCGGGTATTCCTCGGGCAGTTTGGTCAGCATTGCGCGCGCCGCCTGTTCAAGCGCCTGCATGCGCCCGCACGCTTCCTTAATCGCCTTATACTCTTCCAGCCTACGCACCAGCTCTTCCTCGGGCGTCTCTTCGCCCTCGTTTACCGGTTGCGGGCGGGGGAGCATGGAGCGCGACTTTATCTCCAGAAGTGTCGCCGCCATTGCAATGAATTCGCTGGCGGAGTCCATGTCCAATTCGCTCAGCTGATCCATATAGCTCAAATACTGCTCGGTTATTTGGGACACGAATATGTCCTTTATATCGATTTTAGCCTTACCTATCAGCGTCAGCAGCAGGTCAAGCGGTCCTTCGAAATCCTTGAGCGATACTTTATATGCCATATCCGCTCCTAAATAAATTTTTCGGCAATGCTCTTAAACACCCAGAACAATCCGCCCCACAGTCCGCTATAGCCATCGCCCACGCAGAACGAAATGTATTTATCCAATATACCGGTCACTATGAGCAGCAGCATAATGCCCTGACCCACCTGAGCCTGCCTTTGTGTGGCGAACAGCGGGCGCTTGAGTATAATATCGTTAAGCACGTGATAGCCATCCAGCGGCGGCAGCGGTATCAGGTTAAACACCGCCAGGCACGCGTTTACCTCTGCGCAATAGTACAAAAGGTAATACACGTACTCATTGACTTCACCGGGTGCAAAATTAATATACCACAAAAACGCGCTACCGAACAGCGCAAACAATATCAGGTTCATGGTAATGCCTGCGATTGACACCAGAAAATCGTCTCTACGCGGGTGTCTAAAGTTACGCGGGTTAATTGGCACGGGCTTTGCGTAGCCGAAACCCACCAAAAACAGCAGCAGTGTACCCACCAGATCCAAATGCTTTAGCGGGTTAAGCGACAGTCGCCCCATCATCTTTGCTGTCGGATCGCCGCATCTATACGCGACCCAGCCATGCGCGAATTCATGCAATGTCAGCGCGATGAGTATTGCGGGCGCGCTTATAATCAGACTCCTAAAAAACGCCACGGGGTCGGAGAACAATTTCATTATAGGCAAGCTGAAAGAAGGCATATTTTCACCTCAACAGTCGAAAGTATCGATTAACCGTTTAGTACATCCGATTATACAGCATCAATGTTGATTTTTATCGCTACTATGCGGCGCAATAATGGCCTTCACGCGCATATTGCAAAAAGGCATTCCTTCACTGCTTTTGCAATTCTCCGCCTTTTATGCTACAATATATTCATCTAAAAAAAGCAAAGCGGCTCAGCCGCGTGAAAGGAATGATATCATGAACGAAGCTATGCGTGTACTTACCGGACGTCGCTCTGTACGCAAGTATCTATCGCGTCCCGTTCCCGAAGAGGCGCTGGAACAGATAATCCAGGCCGGTCTTTACGCACCCAGCGCAATGGGCAAGCAGCCCTGCCAGCTTATCGTAGTCGAGGACAAGGAAACCCGCGACCAACTCAGCCGCATGAACGCCGCCGTTATGAACGGTTCCGGCGATCCCTTCTACGGCGCGCCCGTTGTCATAATCGTTCTTTCCGATCTTGACATCGCCGGTTGCCCGGTGCGCGACGGCTCTCTGGTCATGGGCAATCTACTCAATGCCGCTTTCGCTGTCGGCGTTGACTCCTGCTGGATCAACCGCGCCGAGGAAATGTTCAACACCGACGAGGGCAAGGCCCTCCTCAAGAAGTGGGGTCTCAACGGCCGCTACCAGGGCATAGGCTGCTGCATCTTGGGCTACCGCGACGGCGATCTCCCCGCACCCCGCCCGCGCCGCGAAGGTACTGTTAC
>CAYTOU010000114.1:2447-8129 GCA_964439295.1 uncultured Oscillospiraceae bacterium | reverse complement strand
AAAAACGCCGCTGGCTCTAGGCGAAACCAGCGGCGAAAGAAGGCAAACGCACCTTCCAATAAATATTCGTTCTCCTTGCCTGCTTACAGTAACGCTACATCAGAAAGGCCGCAGGCAGATTAAAGTTTTCTTTGCAGCTTTCTTTTTCAAAAGAAAGCGCGTTCCCCTGCTGCACTCACGCAGTGCCACATCAGAAAGGCCGAAGGCGAGCGGCTTTTCTTTGCAGCTTTCTTTTCTCCAGAAAAGAAAGCGCGTTCCCCTCGCACCTAAACATCCGTCCGAATAACAATATCCGCGCGCGAACGAATACCAAAGGTGTCGAAGTACTTTTCCTCAAGCGGTATCCATTTTGAGGCGAATACGCGCGCCATGCGTTCGCCGTTGCGCTTGAGTACGCGGGCGTATTGATGCTCGGGCGTTATGTCGCAAAAGACACTTAAGTCGTAGTACTTGCCGAAAACGGGGTGTAGACTGTAGCTGCCCTCTACTATGCGGTATTGCCCATCGGGAATCGGACGCATACCGCCTAATGCCATCTGTGAACAGTCAAATCGGCGGTACTCAAATGGAGTGGTGCACTTTACGTAAGGCAAAACCTCTTCATTAAATCGCTCGTAGTGTACATTGCCGCCCGGCTCGCTTAGGCGCGACTCTGTGCGTAACTCCGGCGGTAGAAAGAAATCGTCCATGTGTATCGGATAGCTGGATAGTATGACGCCCAGTATGCCGCCTAAAGTGCTCTTGCCCGATGCCGCACGCCCGTCAAGCGCAATGACATACGCATCTTTGCCATCAAATACATGCGTTGCAGCGCGCTCAAGTATGGGTAGCGCATTTATAGCCTCACGGCACGCTATCCGATACGCCGGATGCTCATGTGCGCGATACTCGTCCGTGTGATGTACGGCGTGTAAACCTTGCGCGCGATACTCGACCATGTATGCGTCAAAGTCGGTGGGGGAGAAACTAACTCCGCCCTCTGAAATAACGCCTCGCGCTTCGGCAATGTATCCGTTAAACTTGCCCTCGGCATCATCAATCGGCGTACGGGGCAATGTGAATATGCGCAAAAGCCACTCCACGGGCATATTCCGCGCCTTCCACGCCGCTAAATTGATGCGCGCGACATCGGGCGATATCCACTCGTATAGCGGCGCTTCAGAAGATTCAATAGTATCGAACTCGCTGCGTAAATACGCTTCAATGCGCGCATCATCGGCGGTAAGCATATGCTCGGCACCGAACGCCGCCTGATAGCATAGCTTTACAATGTCCTGCGCACGGCAGGAAGGATGCATTTTAATTTGCTCGCGTAGACATTCGGAAAACCGCATATGCCTTATTACCTCCGATATGACCTTATTGTTCGTTCAAAGTCAAATGTGCGCGCTTGAGTAGCATTACAAGCGGCGGGATAATCACAATGTGAAGTATTATGCCCGGTATGCCGCCGGTAATCGCACCCGCAACGAACGCCTCAAACGTAAATGTGGTGCTCTGAAGTCCCGCAATGATGTAACGCGCAAGTCCCCATACTACGCGTCCACCTATCATGGCCACTATAAGCGATACATAAGTGTATGCCGGCTTCTTGGGCAAAACCTTGTATAGTATGCCCGATATCGCGCCATACGCCGCAAGCTCAAACGCCATCGATATAGCGGTGGGGAACATGGGCGGCATGCCGAATAGCAGGGAACGCATTATAGGCGCAATAAAGCCCACCAGCAATCCCCACGGCCAGCCGCATACCATGCCGCACAGAAGCACGGGTATGTGCATGGGACTGAGCATGCTGCCTATATTGGGTATCTGTCCGGTCAGAAAGGGCAACACTAAGCATAGTGCCAAAAACAAAGCCGAATAGGTGAGCTTGCGTATCCTGACGCGGGAAACACTTGCTTGATTGGTGGAAGCAGTAGTCACTTAAGAACACTCCTCTTTTTTGCGAAATAAAAAAGGTATCGGCATCCCGGTAGGGGACACTGATACCTTCATGATATCGCTTCTAAAGTATTAAAAACTTATGTTTACAGCCGACTTCTGTCGCCTTTATCGGCTTCATGCCGATGAATAAATTAAGTATACTATACTTTAAATCGGCTGTCAACCATCAATGCATATTAATACGCCTTGGCGAAGTAGATCTTGCACTTGGCGGGCTTGCCGCAAATAGCGCAGGTCTCGGTGGGCAGGTCGCTCTGGTCGAAGGGCATGTTGCGCGTGGTTATCGCATGCTCGGCCTTCAGATGCTCCTCGCACTCGGTCTCGCCGCACCAGCTTGCCAGCGCGAAGCCGCCGTTTGCACCGGCGACGACCTCTTCGAGGTTGTGCGCAACGGTCGTGTGCTCGGTCATGAATGCGCGTGCCTGGGTGAGCATGTTGCTCTGTATATCGTCAAGCAGCGCCTTTATCGCATCGCTCAGACCGTCTATCGGCATGGTAGCCTTTTCCAGAGTGTCGCGGCGCACGTATGTTACAACGCCGTTCTCTATATCGCGCGGACCGACTTCCAGACGTACCGGAACGCCCTTCATTTCCCACTCATTGAACTTCCAGCCGGCGCTTGCGTCGCGGTCGTCCAGCTCTACGCGCAGACCTGCGCTTTGCAGCGCGGTGCGGATCTCCTCGCTCTTTTCGGTAACGCCGGGCTTGTGCGAGGCGATGGGCAGTATAACTACCTGTATGGGTGCCAGACGCGGGGGCAGCTTGAGTCCGCGGTCATCGCCGTGAACCATTATGATCGCGCCTATCATGCGCGTGGATACGCCCCAGCTGGTCTCGTGTACATACTCCTGCTTGCCTTCCTTGGACAGGTACTTAATGTCAAAGGGTACGGAGAAATTGGTGCCGAAGTTGTGCGAAGTACCAGCCTGCAGCGCCTTGCCGTCGTGCATCATGGCCTCGATGGAGTACGTGGCGCGCGCACCGGCGAACTTTTCCTTCTCGCTCTTGCGGCCGCAAATTACCGGAACAGCGGCTACCTGCTCGGCGAAGTCGCGGTATACGCCCAGCATCTGCATGGTCTCCTGCTCGGCCTCTTCACCGGTGGCATGTATCGTGTGACCTTCCTGCCACAGGAACTCGGCAGTGCGCAGGAACGGGCGAGTGGTCTTTTCCCAGCGCATAACGGAGCACCACTGGTTGTACTTCATGGGCAGGTCGCGCCAGCTCTGTACCCACTTGGAGTACATCGTGCAGAACAGGGTTTCACTGGTGGGACGTACGGCCAGACGCTCGGTCAGCTGTTCGCCGCCGCCCATGGTTACCCATGCAACCTCGGGCGCGAAGCCTTCTACATGGTCGGCTTCCTTGAGCAGCAGGCTCTCGGGTATCAGCATGGGCAGATACACGTTCTGATGACCGGTGGCTTTAAAGCGCGCATCCAGCTCCTTCTGGATAAGTTCCCATATGGCATAGCCGTAGGGCTTCATAACCATGCAGCCGCGTACGGGCGCATAGTCGACCAGATCGGTCTTCTTAATTACATCGGTATACCACTGCGCAAAATCCGTATCGCGCGATGTTATCTCAGCAACAAACTTTTCCTGCTTCTGCTTAGCCAATATAAACACTCTCCTCATTAAATGGGCATAAGCCATGCCTTTTTAGAATAAAAAAGCGCTTCGCCCCTTTTTGCAGGGACGAAGCGCATACTTCGCGGTACCACCATGCTTGACCTGTAATAAATGCAGATCCGCTCTCTTCCTTTATCGCGGGACGCGGCGGCTGTTAACCGCAGCTCCGGAGCGGGACGGCTATACATCCATGCGGCACTTACAGCAAACATGCCGCTCTCTTTATGGAAGAAGAATAGCCTAAACTCCTTCAAAGCCTTATGTATATTTGATTATAGCTTTGCGGGCGCGATTTACAAGCCGTTTTCTGTTAAATCGCAACCTCACCATCATTCGTATCGCGGTAGCACCCGCACATGCGCGCCGTCACGCATTATGTCGGACTCAACGCCGTATACATCGCGTATGGCTTCGAACGTCAATACGTCGGTAGGGGAGCCGCTTGAATAAATCTCGCCATTGTTCATGAGTATTATCTCATCGCAAAACCATCCGGCAAGCGACAGATCGTGTAGCACGCATACGCCGCATACATTTTTTTCGCGCGTGAGTGCGCGTATGAGCGACAGTATCTGCGCCGCGTGCTTTAGGTCGAGGCTTGCCGACGGCTCGTCCAGCAGCATCACATCGGTCTGCTGCGCAAGCGCGCGTGCGATTATGACTCGCTGCATTTCGCCGCCGGAAAGCGCCGTGACAGGCGTGTCCCGGTATTTAAGCATGTCCGTGCGCTCAAGCGCGTTGCATGCAATTGCAATGTCATTGTCGGTTTCACGCTCGAATCGGCGCAAATACGGTTGCCGCCCCATCAGCACTACGTCAAGCGCGGTCATGTCAAAGTCCATGTGCGACGATTGGGGCACCACGGCAATTCGCCGCGCCTTTTCACGCATCGGATAGGCGGCGGTATCGCGCCCGTCTAGCAATACATGCCCGCTTGTAGGTTTATATTCACCGGACAATAGCTTAAGCAGTGTGGTCTTGCCGCAACCGTTCGGTCCTATTATGCCGCAAAGCGCGCCGTGCTCGAATGCGGCGCTTATACCGCGCAGCACAGTGCGCTCGCTACTGTATCCATATGAAACATCGCTTGCGGTGAGTACGGCATTTGTCATGCGTCATTCCTCCGCTTGAGCAGGTACAAAAAGAAAGGTCCGCCTACCAGCGCGGTCAGTACGCCTATAGGTATTTCAATCGGCATGAGCAGCGTGCGCGCCAGAGTATCCATTATCATTAGGTATAGCCCGCCCGCCAACGCACTCAGCGGTAGCAACCCTCTGTGGTCGGGTCCGCACAGTATGCGCATGGCGTGGGGGACCATAAGCCCCACAAAGCCTATCACGCCGCTAATCGATACCGCGGTCGCCGTCACAAGCGTGGTCAAAAGCAGCAATATAAGCCGCACCGCGCGCACGTGTACGCCCAACTGTTGCGCATCGCTTTCGCCCATGAGCATGGCGTTTAAGTCGCGCGCGAATGCCATTATGCCTAAAGTGCCTAATATAATTATAGGCGCGGCGATGGCCAGCTTGTCCCACTCGGATGATGTAAGGCTGCCCATCGTCCACATGTATACATCGTCCAGGTGCTCGCGGTCTATTACCATCAGTCCGGACGTCAACGCGGTCAATAGTGACGATACCGCAATGCCCGCCAGCAAAAGCGACATTGTCGACACGCGCCCATGTACGCGCGACAGCATGAGCACCAAGGCAACCGCGCCGATTGCAAACGCGAACGCGAATATGCCGGTGAACTGCCTAAGCGCGCCGCCACCAATGACGACGCTCACAGCCACACCGAACGCCGCACCCGATGATACGCCCAGCATATGCGGGTCGGCCATGGGGTTTTGAAACAGCCCCTGCATGCACGCACCGCATATCGCCAGCGCCGCGCCCACCAGATACCCGCTTAATATGCGCGGAAGGCGCACGCCCACGACTATCGTGTACGCAGTGCCCGAGCCGCTGCCGCAAAGCCATGCGCGCAAGGCATCAAGCACGGTACTTACCGGCAACTGCGCCGCGCCCAGTCCCAGCGACACGATAGCGACAATTGCGCTCAGCACGACCAGCAATATCGCCGTTAGCCGCACCTGCGCGCG
>CAYTOU010000114.1:0-2347 GCA_964439295.1 uncultured Oscillospiraceae bacterium | reverse complement strand
CGACAATTGCGCTCAGCACGACCAGCAATATCGCCGTTAGCCGCACCTGCGCGCGGCGGCGTTCAAATGAACGCATACCGTTCACCCCGTTACTCAACGTACAGCATCAAAAGCCCCGCACCGCTCTTTAGGAAGGCGTCCAATTGTTGGATGGCTGCGTCATCGTCCTCGGGTGCCCACTGGCACGCCACGCCGCCGCCCATGCGGTTGTGTATATCGGGCAGCATGTCGGACTCCAGCCCTTCGCCGGCAAATCGCCCGTCCGGCGTCGCCATAAGAGCCGAACCCATGCAAGATTTCTGCATGAGTGAGGGTCGCACCGATATCTCGGGGCGATCGGATACCGCCATGAACAGCTCGTCCACGTTGTGCAGGAATTTCTCCAGCAACCGATTCTCCAGTTCCTTCTTAGGCGCACTCATCAGGCGATAGAGTGCCTCATCGCCTTCGCAGTTGACTTTTAGCGCCGATATAATCTTGACAAGCGGCACGCGGCGCGTGTCGTAGCATAGCTCCTTTATCGCCGACAGCGAGCGCAGGAAAGCACCCAAGCCGTCAAACCCGACCACAATCGATGTATCCAGTGCGCCGCACTCGGTTATGTCGCGACAGCGCGCAATGCAGTCCGGCATGGATATCGATTGCAGTATGAGCGGGCTTTGCTGCAGCTTATGCTCCATCATGCGCATCAGCATGGATACTATGTCCTGATCCAGTGCCGCCAGATTATCCATAAAGCAGCTGTATACGTCCTCGGCGGCAAAGAAATCGCCGTCATAGCAGTCTATGCTGAGTCCCTGCCACCTTTCGACTATGTCGGGTAGCAGTGTACCCATCAATACGGCGGGTAGGCTTATCGTAATGTCGCATAGGCGGGTTTCACGCCCACGACGCTGCGCCTGACTGCCGACCATCTCGATAACGCCTTTCAGCTCGCCGCGGTTCAGCACCGATACGCCGCGCTTCATAAGCGCGACTACCGCCGCGCGATAGTCCTCGGGATCGTCGTCGCCCGTGTATAGGTATATGTCGTTTGCGCGCAGTATGTCGTCGCTCAATACTTCCAGCATGAGCATGGTCAGCGCATTGGGCTTTGCGCCCAGAGTGAAGCTGAAGCGCGTATCGTGGCAGCGCAGTGTGTGATACTGCATAAAGCACCTTATCAGGTTCGCGGCATCCTCGCGCGTCATGCTGCCGTCAGATATGCTCGCTTCATAGTAGGGAAGTAGATCATCGTCAATGCAGCCCCAGGATGTGTAGTTTGCACCCTCGAGAGACTGTACCAGCTCGCGCCAGAATATAGTGCCCTGCAATGCATCATAAAAGCTCTGCGCGGGCTGCTTCATCGAATAGCCAGCCATGCGACTTAGGTTCTGCTTTATTCGCGGATCGATTTCAACGCTCGCCATGTGCTCGGCCAGCTCGGAAAAACGCGCGCATAGCGTGTCCACCGCGTCCAAAGCTTCTAAGGCATTTGTGCAGAAGTCGCGGCGGCGGCGCGCCTGTGCGTGCTCGGCGGATACGTGTATTTGTCGGCGCAACTCGTCAGTGCCCTGACTTATCACATGTATTGCGCCACATTCAAGATTCATTATATAAGGATTTTCGGGCAAAAGCGCAATATCAAGGCGCTTGAGCCTGTCGCGCAGTTCGGTATACTTGGCATCCGGCTTTTGCATGAGCCGTCCGCTTAAGCCTTCCGATGCATTCTGCGCGCGGGATTGCCCTGCGTTTAGCTCAAAGAAGAACGGAAAATGGCGGAATATCTTTATATCCAGCCGCTGTGCGGCTATACGGTATAACGCGCTCTTTTTTTCGAACGCGCTTTTGCCCGGCTGCGAGTTGATCTCGGCCGTGATCGTGTCTATGTTTGACGGGACGGTGCGGTACCATTGTTCAAACTCGCGCGCGAGCAGTTCCTGCTCACTGGAATAACTCATGTGTGACCTCCGATAATAACAGCGCCATGGCATAACCGCTTGTGCGGCATAGCCCTAAACGTAAACGGCGCAAATTCGCACTGTATTATAATAACACATATGGCGCGTTCGGACAAACATATTTTCCATATTTCAGCAAAATGTCATTTTTGCGTGCGTGCGCATGCGCGCGCGCACGAGCTGTTAGCCGTTAGCGGTTAGCCGTTAGCTTAAGTTAGTATGATGAGTAACTTAGCATTCAAACTCAATACAGCGTCAATAAGGAACGAAAAGTATGAAACTGGCAATAGAATATTAGAGTGTGTTTCTAAAATTCCTTAAGCTGCAATTTCGGCGGCTTTTCCGCCATCTCTGCGTCTGAAAGCCTCGATTTAGCCCCACTAAACCTTCGGCTTCCATCCTTGATA
>CAYTOU010000113.1:0-8132 GCA_964439295.1 uncultured Oscillospiraceae bacterium | reverse complement strand
ACTGCACCGAAAAGTGCAAGCAGGAGCGTCCCGAGCTGCGCGAGATTGCGCCGGGTCACTCGATAGCCTGCTGGAATGTCTAAAACGCGATTCTTTCCGGCACAGCCGGTCTGAATAAATAAAAGAACAGGGGAGGAACTTATATGAAGAAGCTGCTTGCCGTGTTGATGGCCGTTATGATGACTCTGGCCATGACCGTGCCCGCTCTTGCAGAGGAGAAACTGGATTATACTCCCGACTGGACCGAGTATGATCAGCTGATAAGCGACATCAAGTCCACCACGGACTTTGTTGAGCGCGAAGCCATGATGCATCAGGCTGAGGACATACTGATGGATACCGGCGCGATAGTGCCTATCTATTACTACAACGATCTGTACATGATGAAGCCCACCGTAGAAGGCTTCTACGCCAACGTGTACGGCACCAAGTACTTCCTCTACTGCACCAACGGCGACAGCGACACGCTGCGCATTAACCTCGCGTCCGAGCCGGATTACATCGATCCTACTCTGAACTCCTCGGTTGACGGTGCTACTCTGGCCGCGCTTGCATTCGGCGGTCTGTACACCTACGATGCCGAAGGTCAGCAGGCTCCCAACTTCGCGACCGGTTACACCATGTCCGAAGACGGCCTGACCTACGTGTTCACCATCCGCGAAGGCCTCAAGTGGTCCAATGGCGACACTCTGGACGCCACCGACTTCATCTACTCCTGGAACCGCGCCATCAATCCCGATACCGCGGCTGACTACGCTTACATGTTCGACATCATCGACGGTTATGACGAGGGCACTCTGAATCTGACCGCTTCCGACGATGGTCTGACCCTGACCGTTGTTCTGTCCCATCCGTGCCCCTACTTCCTGGATCTGGTCGCTTTCCCGACCTACTATCCGGTATATGAGGACGCTGTTGAGAACGCAGAAGGCTACAAGGATGCAGACGGCAACGTCGTTACCCCCAACGCGTGGGCTCTTGAGGCCGGCGACAGCTATGTAACCTGCGGTCCGTTCACCCTGACCGAGTGGGTACATGACGAGCATATGGTCTACACCAAGAACCCCTACTACTGGGATGCCGACAACGTAAAGCTGGAGACCCTGGAGTTCATGCTCTCCGCTGACGATACCGCTATCTACGCTGCGTACAACGCGGGCGATCTGGACTTCATCGATGGCGTGCCCACCGACGAAATCGCTAACCTGCTTGACAATCCCGAGTTCTACATCATCCCCAACCTGGGCACCTACTACGTCATATTCAACGTAAAGTCCGAGATGTTCGAAGGCTACACCGCTGAAGAGGCTGCTACCTACCGCAAGGCTCTGAGCAAGCTGATTGATCGCCAGTACATCATCGATACCGTCGGTCAGTGCGATCAGGAAATCGCTACCGCTTTCATACCCAATGGTATGGCTGACGGCAACGGCGGCGAGTTCCGCGCCAATGACGATGCTTACACCAACCTCGAGGGCAATGGCTACTTCGGCACCGAGGTCGATATCGAGGGCGCTGTTGAGATGCTCAAGAGCATAGGCTTCGAGTTCGACGAGAACAACATGCTGTCCGAGTCCACCCCCATCAACATCACCTACATCACCAACGTCTCCTCCGGCCATCAGGCTATTGCCGAGTGCATACAGATGGACTTCGCACAGATCGGCATTAACATGACCATCGAGACCGAGGACTGGAACGTCTTCCTGCAGGATCGCAAGGCCGGTAACTACGACGTTGCACGCAACGGCTGGCTGGCTGACTTCAACGATCCCATCAACATGCTGGAGATGTGGACCACCACTTCGGGCAACAACGATGCTCAGTTCGGTCGTTAATCGTTAATCGATTGCACCAACGCGCCGCCGCGACAGAAATGCCGCGGCGGCATTTTTTTGACACTTTTTGTTCGCTACATCTATTTTTTGTCAAGTCACTTGCCCGAGCGCGCCCATGCATGTATAATGTATGTGAAAAAAACGTTGCCGCGGTAAAGCGGGTATAAACCCGACATCCGCACAAGGAGGATGGCAATGGACTCGTTAAGCGATAAGCAAATTTTTTTCGATAAGGTATATGCCTGCTGGATGGGCAAAAACATAGGCGGCACGTTGGGCGGACCGCTCGAAGGGCGCATGGAGCTGCTCGATATAAAGGGATATACGCAGGAGTTCGTCGGGGCTGTGGAAAACGATGATCTGGATCTGCAGCTTGTCAATCTGCACTGCGTGGAGCAGTACGGCGGATATGTCGATGCCGCGCGTCTGTCGCGCGAATGGCTGGATCATGTGCACTTTGAGTATGACGAATACGGTCACGCGCTGACCAATATGCGGCGCGGACTGGGTGCGCCACTGTCCGGGTGCTTCAATAACTTCTTCACCGACTGCATGGGTTCGCCCATACGCTCTGAGATATGGGCGGTTATATGCGCCGGTATGCCCGATCTGGCGGCATATTACGCGTATCAGGACGCAAGCGTGGATCACGCGGGCGGCGAAGGCGTGTACGGCGAAATATTCTTTGCCGTGCTGGAGAGCATGGCTTTTATCGAAAGCGACAAATTCAAACTTATTGATAAGGCATTGAGCTACCTGCCCGAAAAATGCGCCGTGCGCCGCGCGGTCGAACTGCTGCTAAAGTGCTATCACTCCGGCGACAGCTGGCTCACCGCGCGCCAGGCGATAATAGATAACTTCGCCGGCGACAACTTCACCTACGCACCGGTAAACATCGCCTTCACTCTTGTGGGGTGGCTGTACGAAGAGGGCTTTACCGCGCAGATGCTTACCACAATAGACTGCGGCTACGATACCGATTGCACCGTGGCGACTCTGGGGTCGCTGCTGGGCATACTGTACGGCACAAAGTATCTTGACGAGTACTGGACAAAGCCGCTGGGCGAAAACATAGTCGTCAGCCGTCCTGTATACGGCTTCAATCCGCCCAAGACCATAACCGAGCTGACCGAGCGCTCGATAGCCGCGCGCGAACTGGTACAATTGCAATACGCGCTTGAAGCGGATAAGTCGGTATTCACGATACCTTACCAAAGCGCGGTAGAAGTGTATAAGCTGCCTCACGGCTCGCATAAGAACAACACGCTGGACGTTGAAGTGTACCATCAGGACGGCAAGCCCGTATTCAAGCCCGGCGAAACGCGTTCGGTTACGCTCAAGCTCATTAACCGCGAGGATGTGCCGCAGACGCTTGACATTTCCTGCGATGTGCCCGGATTTGTCACGAGCGGCGCGGCAACTATAGAAATACCCGCACACGGCACGGCATCATGTGCTTTTACGCTGACTGCGCCTAAGAAAAAGCAGCCCATATACCACGGGCATATTCTGATAAAGCGCATACTGAGCGGCGTATGTTGGAATATCGATGAAGTGCCGCTGACACTGCTGCCGTCCATGGATTGGCGTATGTGCTTAAACGGTGCGGTGAGCGAAATCAGCACAGCCGAAAACCGCATATCGGCAAAAGATGCGGGACTTTCGGGCGCAAAGCAGCTCTCGTTTGAAACGCGCTTTACGCTTACCGAAGAGCCGGATGAAATATGGCTCAAGTTCGTCTGCCGCAATCCGATAAAGGTCGAGCTGGACGGCAAAACGATAATCGACTGCGCCGACACGACCGTCGTGATACCCGCATACCACAGGGCGGACCCGCGCAAGTGCGCAAAGGTCGCGCTTAAGTCGGGCGCGCACGACCTAAAGGTAACTATAGGCGATCCCGAAACCTTTACCGAATTGTACTTCATGCCGGTTGCAGAGCAGCTGTACTGGGCATACCGGACCGATGCGATGTTTGAATAAAAGGAGCAAAGATGCAATACATCGAAGACACAAACAAAGTCGCGGTAGCGGGCGAGTATGACGTTATCGTATCCGGCGGCGGCGTGGCGGGCTGTGCCGCCGCGCTGTCGGCTGTACGTGCGGGCAAACGCGTATTGCTACTTGAAAAGAGCTTAAGGTTGGGCGGTCTTGCGACGCTGGGCTTGGTCAACCTATTTGTCGCCATGTGCAACGGGCGCGGCACAAAGATATTCGGCGGCATGTGCGAGGAGTTTGTACGGCTGTCGATAAAGCGCTCATTCGACACGCTGCCCGAGGCGTGGCGAAGCTTAAACGCCGAAAAGGGCGAAAAGACGCGCTTTGTGACTAAGTTTTCACCGGAAATATTCGTGCTTGAGCTAAGCAAGCTGCTTGATGACGAAGGCATTACGATACTATTTGACGCACTCGCGGTCAAGCCGGTCATGCAGGGCACGCGCTGCACGGGCGTCATAATCGAAAGCAAGAGCGGGCGCGAGTTCTACGGCGCAAAGGTAGTAATTGACGCGACCGGCGACGCCGACCTGCTCGAGCGCGCGGGCGTGCCGACCATACAGGGCAAGAACTACTTTACATTCAGTGGTCAGGCGATAGACCTTGAGCATTGCAAAAAGGCCATCGAAACCGGCAACATATTTAATGCCGTATACGGCATAGCGGGCGGGCGCGCCACACTATACGGCGATAATCAGCCCGCGGATCGCGAGCTGCTAAGCGGCGTTGACGTACGCGAGATTAGCAGATACGTCATCGATAACCATAAGCTTATACTGGACAAGCTCCATAGTGAAGACCGCTTTGAGCGCGATGTGATAAGGCTGCCCGGCATGCCGCAGATGCGCACCACGCGCCACATAGACGGCGACTATACGCTGACCGTGGACGATGCTTATCGCCACTTTGACGACTCCGTGGGCGCGATATGCGACTTTGACAGGCGCGATTATCTGTTTGAAGTGCCTTTGGGCTGCCTTGTGCGCAGCGGATACCCCAACTTCATAACGGCGGGACGCTCGGCAAGCGCGCGCGACTACGCGTGGGATGTACTGCGCGTGATACCGCCGGCGATTCAGACCGGTCAGGCGGCGGGCATTGTCGCGTCGCACGCGATAGACGAAGGCTGCGATGTAGCGGATGTAAACATCGCACATGTTCAAAAGGCGCTTTCGGACACCGGCGTAATGATACACTTTGACGACAGCCTTATTCCGCACGGCGCAGATGCGGGCGAAAAGGTGGATATCGGACATATTTAAGGAGGAAAATCCAAATGGCATACAGTCTAAAATACGATGAAAACGGCAAAATGCTCATATCCGGCATAGAATGTTCGTGCGGTTGCACGCACACTCTGCCCAGCCAGGACATATACGTGGGCGCAAACCTAGTCGAGCGCATACCCGGCTACATACGCGCGCGCGGCTTGGGCACGCACTGCGTACTTGTCGCCGACAACAACACATACGAGGTGGCAGGGCGGCGCGTAAGTCAGACGCTTACCGCAGCCGGATTTGACGTAATCGAATGCGTAATAGTGCGCGAGGGCACAATGGATCCCGACGAGCGCGCGGTGGGCGAGGTACTGCTCAGCATTCAGCCCGAAACCGAGTTCCTTGTCGCGGTCGGCTCGGGCTCTGTGACAGACACCACGCGCGTGAACGCCGCGCGCACCGGACTGCCGTTTGTAAGCGTCGGCACTGCGCCGTCCATGGACGGCTACACATCGGTTGTTGCGCCCCTCACATTCAAGGGACTCAAGATACACCGCAACGGTCCCTGCCCGGAGATAATCGTATGCGATACCGAGATACTGCGCACCGCGCCGCTCAACATGGTATGCGCGGGCGTGGGCGACGTTCTGGGCAAGTACATAGCCAAGTGCGACTGGATGATAGGCAACATAATAAACGATGAGCCGTACTGCAACGTTTGCGGCGAGATAGTCACCGATGCCATAGGCAAGCTGCTTTCCAACATACCCGAGATACGCGCGCGCAGCGAAAAGGGCATACGCATACTTATCGAGGCGTTGCTTCTGTCGGGCGTGACAATCATGATAGTGGGTCACACGCGCGCCGTTGCCTCGGTCGAGCACAACGTGGCGCACTATTGGGAAATGCAGCAGATGCTGCGCGGCAATAAAGCCCCCTCACACGGCGCATCAGTGGGCGTGGCGACGCTTATGGTATGGCCCATGTTTGAGCGATTTGCGCATGAGGACATTAGCAAGCTCGATCTTGACTACATACGCGCGCATCGCATATCCCACGAGGAACGCGAAGAGTGGATGATACGCACGTACGGCGAGGCCAACGGGCGCGTCATAATGAAGGAGAACCCGGGCGATTTCCTGACCTGGGAAGAGCAGGAACGCCGCATACGCCGTGCGCAGGAGCGCATAGACGACATACGCGCCGCGATTGCGCTTATGCCCAACTACGACGACATACGCGCCGCAATGGCAGAACTGGGCGCGCCGCTCACTCCCGCCGAGTGCGGCGTAAGCGATGACCTTGTCAATATGTCCATGTACTGCGCCAAGGACTACCGCACGCGCTACACGCTCTTTAAGCTGCTTGACGAGTGCGGGCTGCTTGACGAGTACCTTAAGGACTATCCCAAGCCCTTTAAGTGATAGGGTAGGGGATAGCGCCGCGCATAAAAGACTCTGCGTAATCTGAAATGAAAACACCCCGGCTCAACTCGGTACTATGCCGAAGTGAGTCGGGGTGTTGCCTTTTTTACTTTTTGGGCTGCGCGCTGTTTATGACCTTTTCATACGGCGCGACCATGCCTTCGTTCATCTTGTTGCCCATTTTAGCCTTGATCTTAGGATTGCGCACCATCGCGCCCAAGAAGCACATCATGAGCATTTTGCCGCGCTGTTTCTGCGGGAAATCATACACGCCGTGCTTTTTATAGAATTCGTGGTCGGCTTTCATAAGTCCGCGCATAATCCAGATCAAATCGCGGAATATCTTCATGCCGGCAACGCCCCAGAAGTTTCTGGGCTGAACGTAATGATGCTCCATCGCGTAGCTCAAGCGCCGTATCATGGCGTCAATGCCCTGGGCATTACAGCCTACGCCCGCAAGGAAATTATGACCGACTTCGGCGCGCGCCTCAACTATCATGCGCAGGTTGGACTCGTTTTCATAATCGCCGTTTACGATATAGCCGAAAGGCATTCCTTCTGTCACCGTGCGATGACCGTTACAGAACTGTCTGTCGTCATACATCTTAAACCGCGGTCCCATGGAATGATCGCGGATGGTAAAGGCATACACAATCGCGTCCGCGGTCTGTATCTTTTCGCGCAGGAACGAGTCAAACCCATCTTTATAAATGCACTTACCCTCTCCGGCACAGTTAAAGCAGCCCAGGCATCCGCCTTTGAACGGATATTCGGCGATATTCACCAGGCGCGTTTTATAAGGGAATGCGTTTTGGAAGTCCGCGATCATCGCCTTGAGGTTTTCATCATCTTCTCTGAGGTCGGCGACGATTACGGCTTCGAAGCCATCCTTCTTCTCAACTTTAGGCAAAGTGGGCTGATAATTCGGTATCGTATGCTCGATAGTTTTCGGTGCTTCCTCATACACATCATTTCGGACGCACCACAGCACATATTCAAAGAAGTTTTCGGCATCTTTCTGACCCTGCTCTGTAGTCAGGTCTTCCATATCGGCGGACAAGCCCTTAATTACCTTCATATTGAGGTCATGGCAGTTATCCTCGATATATCGGTGCGCCGTCACGTCATAGAAGTGCTTTGATGTCGTAATCTGTGTGACGAACTTACCCGAAAGATCCGCTCCCGATTCCTTCAGCGCCGCCACAAAGCGATGCAGCTGACTGGGCGCGATGAAGGTATACACGGGATATGAAAACACAACCAGCTCGGCGCGATTGATTGCGTCAATCGCCTCGCTCATATCGCGCTCGTACGCATTGATTTTTGTCCCGACATTTAAGATTTCGTAGTGATGCTCCGGATACCGCTTTTCCAAATAAAGCATGGTATGCACCGTCGTAGAGTACTTCCCACGCGGTGAACCATTCAGCACGCATATATTCATAGACAAACGCCGCCTTTTCTCATTGGGTTAAGTCATTATAGCACACTTTCGTGCCCGGAAAAAGAAAACTGCTTAGAAGAAACGGGGGGAACGCGCTTTCTTTTCGAGGAAAAGAAAGCTGCAAAGAAAAGCCGCTTGCCTTCGGCCTGTTCTATTGCAGCGTTGCTGTGAGCGCAGCAGGGGAACGCGCTTTCTTTTCGAGGAAAAGAAAGCT
>CAYTOU010000112.1:0-8154 GCA_964439295.1 uncultured Oscillospiraceae bacterium | reverse complement strand
TACTCAGGAACATCCACGCGTGCTGCGTGATCATCGCCTGATAGCCGTTTTTCTTTGCCATCCGGCCGCATCGCTCTATGAACACGGCAAACATATCGCTCTTACTATCCGGATAGTTCTTCTTAACAAAATCGCCGAGCTTATCGCTCATGCCGGACGAACCCATATACGGCGGATTGGTGCATACCACATCGTACTGCTGCGACAGTATCTCGGCGGCGTTGATTATGTTCATTATGCGCTGCGCGGTCTTATCTATGCCGATATTCTCCACCGCCACCTGACCGTGTATATCCAGCGCATTGACATAGCGGCGCATCAGATCCCAATCGTACGCGGGTATATGCAGTATTGAGCCGTATTCCTGCGCGTCGTGCATGTCGTCAAGCAGTGCGCTCAACTGGTTATAGGCGTTATTGCGCTCGAAGTCATTCATGCCGCTGCCCATCGCGCGCAGCTGATAGCGGTCGATGTCGTTGCTATCCGCGATTGCGTACACATGGGGCTGCACATTGCGGTTAAAGAAGCGGCGGTCGTACTGCCGCGCCTTCATCATGACGGCGAAGTAGCTTAGCTGTGTGGCGCGCTCGTCTATGTCCAAGCCCCAGAGATTATTTTCCAGTATGGGCACAACCGCCTCGCGCGCGGAGTAGCCGAAGGATTCGTAGATCTGCACAAGCACGTCGAACATGACGACGAGTATATGACCGCTACCCATGCAGGGATCGATTACCTTTAAGGCGGGCAGTTGGTCAGGGACTAGGGAATAGGGATTAGGGATCAGTTGGGCACGGACTTCGGGAGTCTGCGCCGCTTCAGGCAGATAATATTTCCAGCCCATGTGCTCGGCGATTTCTTTCTCCTGTGCAATCCGTTCCTCTTCACTTGTCCCTGTTCCCTGTTCCCTATTCCCTACGAAAATTCGCCCAAGCGAATTTTCGACCATGTAATGCACTATCCAGTCGGGCGTGAACAGCTGGGTCGCGGCGGGGATATTCTCCTTGCTTATCTTGATGTTCTTCTTTAGGTCGGCAAACACCTTATCCTTGGGTTCGGTGTTATAGTACTGATATAGCCACCCGATTATCTGCACCTGATCGGTCCAGTCCTCTTCGGGTATCATCGACACCATCTGCTCGATTGCGCTGCCCTCGCGCAGCAGGTTATCGGGTATGAGCAGCATTGTATAGTCCTCGATCTTGCCAAACAGCCCGGGCAGTATGCCGGACAGCGCGTTACACTGGGCAATGAGCAGGTACTTATACAGTTCGTCGGTCTTATTCTGCTCCTTGAGCGCGTAGACCGTGTCAAGGTCGATATCTATATCTTTGGTATCCAGATGAATGGCCTCGGCGAGTATCTGGGGCTTAAAAGCGCCCTGCTCATCGGTGAACACGCGCACGCGAGTGGGCAGATACCCATTGACCTCCATATACCTAAGCGCGCAGAAGCGGTTGAACCAGGTATACGCGGCCTCCTCCATCGCCTGCTTATAGTCGCTCTTCTTAATGCGTTTAATGAGCGCCTTACGCTGCTCCTTTTCCGCAGGGGTCAAAAGATGCCCGTTAACCGTATCGGCGTTTTCATCGCCGTAACTTTCTTCGGATACACCGTATTGCAAAGCCTTCTGACTGACGCGCGAAATAAGTTCGCGCCGAGCCCAGACGGCGTACTTTTTGATTGAGTTTTTGTCCATTTTTCAAACCTCCGGTTTTTTTAGGGATTAGGGACTAGGGATTAGGGATTAGAGAGACGGCGAATCAGCACCGTTAGCATTTTAGATACATCCTCGCATAGCTTCAATGCTTCTTCGGTTTGATGTTCCTGTAAGTAATTCAATTGCATACAAAGTAGCAACTGTGTTTCCAATTCTGCTGCAGAGCCTCTGGCAATCGACAAGAAATTAGCATACTCCTTTTTTGAGTTTCGCGCATTTCCTTCTGCAATGTTTGAAGGAATCGAAACAGCTGCTCGACGCATTTGGTCGGACAAAGCAAACTGTTCTTCTCTGGGAAGAAACTTTACCAAATTGTAAACCCGCACTGTTAATCGCATTGCCTGCTGCCAAACCGTCAGCTCTTTAAATGATGTTATCATTTAGCATGCTCTCCCCATTCTCTGATTCCCTGCTCCCTAATCCCCATTTCTCGTTCCCCTATTCCCTAATCCCTGTTCCCTATTCCCTAATCCCTACTTCAATTCAATCCCATCGCAATTCCGCATAAGCTCCTTAAGCTGCCTGCGCATCGTTTCAACGTACTCGTCCACGTCCGCCTCGGTCTCCAATCGCCTTTGCGGGAAGACTATCTGGCGGTTTAGGGACTTGATTATCTTCTTGGGCTGCTGCTTCGCCGGTGTGTCGCTCGGCTTGGTTGTGACAACCGGCTGCGGCTTGGGCTGCGTTAGAGCCTCTATGCGGCGGCAGGCGTCATCCTTTTGCTGCAACATCGGCGGTATCAAGCCGTCCAGAAGCGCAAGGCTTTTGAGCTCCGCTATACGCTCCTTCTTCTGCGTATAGAATGTGTCCGCGGTGTCGCTGACGCGCTTGGCAGCGATGTCGTTGCCCGCGGCGGTGTGTATCGCCTCCATGCACTGGCGCACCGTTTCCATAAGCTCCTCGCGCTTGGCGGAGAGCAGCTTGTCATGCCCGCGGCGCACGGTCGCCATTAGCGTGTTCAGCTCGGGTATGCACCTGTAGTCGAACTTGCCCTGCACCACAATGAGCAGGCGTATGCGGTTGAGCGCTTTGTCGGCCTCTTCCTCGTGGGCTAGATAGTCCAGATCGTTTTGTAGGTCGTTTAGCATCTTTACCGCGCTGTCAAATACCTGCACCTGGCTCTTGAAGAAGGATTCGACGTTCTGCATGTCATCCTTGCTGTCCAGCAGGTTGTCTCCCTTTTTGATGAGCGCGGACACAAGCGCTATGTTGTCCTTGCGCTGAGAGAGCACTGCGTTTACCTGCTCGATCGCATCCTGCACCTTTACCTTGTCGGGGTACTTCTTGCCCTCGTCGTAGCGGCTTAAAAGCTCCTCGTAGTGCTTTTTCTGCCGGGTGAAATTATCGATGATAAAGCTGATCATGCCATCCTCGTCAGTCGGCACATCCATTACATCGAAGTACTCACGGAGTATTTCCCTAGCCCGCTTTAGGTTGGCGGCGGTCACGCTCTGGCGCTGGGAGATCATGGTCTTGCCGATCTCGCTCTTTTTGCGCAGCATATCGGGCAGCTTGGGGTCGGTGGGCTGTATAGTGTTGCCCGCGTACTTGATTGTGACCTTCTGGTCATGTATCAGCATGGCGACGACCGCGGCAATGTCTATCTCGCGCCAGCCGTAGGGCGGCTTCTGATAGCGCGCCTGTATATCCGCCATAGATGTGGGCAGCATCTTCGTGGTCTGTATCTCGATGTACTCCTCCATCTTGACCGCGGCGCCCTGATTATGGCGCGTGCCGTTCATCTGCTGCTGACCGCCGCCTGACAGTATCTCGACGATGTCGCTGTCCTTTTCGGCATTGCGCGTGATGAGCTCCAAGTCGCTATACATGTGCGCCACAAGGTATTCGAGTGCCTGATTGATCTTGCTCTTGGCATCGCCGCCCTTTAGCGACAGGTGCTCTTTGTCGACATAGTACTCGCCGTTCTCGATTGCCTTGCGCAGCGCGTCGGTCGCCGCCTGTTCGTAAACGTCCGCTTCCTGCTGCTGGTCGTGGATTATGTCCTGCACGGTCTTGGGCAGCTGGGACACATTGCGCTGCTTGACGTACTTGCGGATCTTCATCGCGCTTTCCAGCGAGTCGTAGTACGGCGTGTCGGCAAGAACCACGACTGCCTGATTGAACGACTCGGTCATGAGTCGCATGTCGGTCTTTTCGCTGTCATCGGTCGCCGCGGTCAAAAAACGCAGCTTCATGCCGCCGGTCATGGCGCCGACCGTCACGCCGTCCACCATCTGATCAAACGGGAAGTCGTACTTGCCGTAGTGGAGTTTCTTATCTTCATAGATATCGCCATAAATGAGCTGTGCAATGCGCTCCACAATGGCGGAGGTATCTACGGGTGTATTCTTGATCTCGCGCTGAATATCCTGCTCTTCATCGGTCAGGAAGTTGTATGTATCCCCGGTGCGCCCGATGTAGTTCTGACTGAGTAGCCTACCCAGCGAGTTGCGGACGGCTTCACGTAGCGTTATCTTGTCCGTGTTTATATTGTCCGCCATGAGTATCACGATATTGTCCAGTGTGGACTTTATATCGTCCACATATCGTATCAGGTAGAGCAGTTTAAGCACGTCCACGTCATATCTTTCGATGCCCGCGCCGGACTCGGCCGCCCGCTCGCAGCGCTCGATTACGCGGCGGATAGAGCCGTCGAGGAAGCCGTGTACCGTGTCATAGAAGCGGAAGAACGGAACCAGGGTGTTCTCGTTGCTATTCTGTACCTGCTGTGCCGCCTCCTGAAAGCCGGAGAGCATGGAACGCTCGCCGCCCGAGAAGTGCTTGCCCACGCTGCCGTGCTTGCGGATTTCGCTAAACACCTTTTGCATGATGATGAACTGATACGGCACGAACGGGTAGTCATCGGCGAACTCCTGCGCGCTGTCAAAGCCCTTTATGTCCAGTATGGAGTCGGTGAAGCTGAACAGATTGTGCAGTACGGAATCGCTGCCGTTATACAGCTCCTCCAGTTTGCGCGCAACATCGGGCTTTTTCTTAAGTATACGCTTCTGTATAACCTCGTCAACCGACGACGACGTCAGCGACAGGCGTGTCTTAAAGCGCGCCTGTATGCGGGAGAATTCATTCTCACGCACCTTGATTATCTCGTCAATGGCTTCCTGACCGGTGCAGATTACCCATACAGAGCTACCGCACTCGCTGCCTATCTTCTCGGTCAGGGACTGCAGGTTGAGCAGCATGTCGGTGTCCGTGCCGACATACTGACCGGCTTCGTCCACCATGAAAAGTAGGCGGAAGTTCTTGGGCTTGCTGGCGACATACGCCTTTATGTCGTCCACCAATTGCGCAATAGAGAAGTCCACGGCGGACTTGTCGCTGAACCAGTTCTTGGCATCCTCTTCTGACATGCCCAGCACTTCCATAAGCGTAGGCACGATGAACTTGCCGTTGAACGCGAACGCCTTGCGCTGCTCAACCCACGGCTTGCCCTTCTTTGCCTCAAACACGCGGCGGAACTCCTCGGTCTTGCCGCTCTGCTCGATGTACTTTTCAAGCATTGCCACCTTTAGATTTTCGCCGAAGAAGCCCAGGTGATTATAGAACATCTTAGCGAATACGCGCAGTACCGCCGTCTTGTCCTTATTGATAGAGCCCTCGATATCTATGTTGAACAGTATGGTCTCGGTCTGGTAGCGGGTGGCGTTGTCGATGAGCATAAACGTTGCCGGGTCGTCCGAGAACTTTTCGCGGAAACGCTCGACCGTCTTCACGCCGTCGATCTCTTTGTTCTCCAGTATGTAGCTCAGCATCTTCAAAAAGTGCGATTTACCACTGCCAAAGAAGCCGGATATCCACACGCCCATGTCCGAAGTGGGGTTGGTAAAGGAATCACCGTAGTAGTTGAAAAACGATATAAAGTGTTTCTTCAGCTCTTTAGTAATTACGTATTCACGTACTTCCTGGCTGATAACGCTCGTTTCATCCTGATCGACCTTGATGACGCCGTTGACCTTACGGTTAATGTCATCAAAAAACATATCGCGAATAATCACGCTAATCTCCTCCTCTTCAGACGACGTTGAATGCGCGGTAATACGGGTTGGGCGGCAGCTTATCGAATAAGCGCAGATAGTTTCCGTCAAACACGCCCGGATACATCACAAGTATCGGTATCTCCGAAAAATACGGCTGCATGGCCTCCAGCATCTTATGCACCCGCATGAACGGGAACACATCGCCGACGCCGGTCAAGAGCATGACATCGCCGACTTGCGGCTGATAACTTTGCCGCATCTTGTCGATGAACTCGTTTTCGCCGATTGCCGAGTGCAGTTGTTCCAAAAGGTATTCGCTCCCGTCGCTCTCCTCCATGTCGGGTATGCTGTCAAGTATATCCATGTCCTCGCATATCTCTATGAACAGCTTATACAGATCGCACTCCATTATATGGCAGTCCAGGCTTTGGTCGGTAATGAGCTGGTCTAAGAAGTGCCTAACAGCCATTTCATCATGCGAGTCATAGCAGAATATGCGTATATTTACTTCGTTCGATAGTCCCTTGCCTTCGAGAAAGTTTCTGTCCTGGACAAGCAACTTGAGCTTATCGAGCCGCTCGTTTAAGTTATCCATGTTCCTTGCCCCTCCTAATTCAAACAGTTGAACGCGATCAGCGCCGCATTATCGCCGTTTGCCCGAATGCGCTCTTCAAGCAGCGAGCTTATCAAAACCGGATTCAGGCGGTCGGCGCGGTTATTGTCCAGATACTCATTTTCGACCAATATACGCACGAGCACCTGTTTTATCTTTTGAACCGTCTTATCGCTCCATGACGCCACATTGTCGTCCTGCTCCGCGAGCCGCATGAAGAATGTATTCAGATCCACCTTGCCAAACGAGGTATCCAATATCCGATACTTCTCACCAATGACGGTTATCATAAAGTCCCACACGAGGCGGTTTTGCTTCATCATGGCGTATAGGCAAATCTGCTTTGCCACATCGGATGTTTGCGTGGCGATGGCGTTGATTAAGCAAAAATCATTCATAGAATGAAGGCGCCTCAGGCAGCCGGCGCAAATTAGCTTTATGGACTTTTCGGTCGGGTACTGATAGAGATTGTCATTTATGATGATCTCAGTGACTTCTTTATCGCTTAACCCCTGCGCAAGGAGTTTTGCCGTCGTGCGCATCTCATAGAAGAGAAACTGCTCTCTCGTCAGCGCGCCGTTATATGGCGATGATACTTTCATATAGTCCCCTCACTGCTTAACTCTTGTTGCGGGCAATATTGTCATAGTTCAAGCATACGCCCGAAATAGCGGCTTATAAATGTATACACAGTGAATTATACCAGAAACTTGGGCGGGGGTAAACAGGAAGGTTGAGGGATGTCATTGAAATGATATCGATATGGTCGATTAGTCCAATTGGAAGTATTGTTATATTGTTTTCACAACATCATCGCAAAGCAAAAAGCCCCGCACATGACGAGGCTTTCTGTTTTGCAGTAAAGAATCACTTTACTCAATCGAGTTCAATCCGATAAGCAGGTATCTCATAATCGATTTTCGATGCATCGTAGTCCATATATACTTCACCATTATCGTATACAACTTCCGTTATCGTCCAACCCAGTGTGTCTGCGCGACTCAAAGCCAATACCATTTCTGATGGAACTTTTATATCTTGTGTAAATGTCTCACCAGGCTCTACAAAAGGCGTATAGTTACGCCAATGATATGACTGGTAAGATGTATAATTTTTCCCGAATTTGACAACTCTGTTGTTGGAATCGCCAAGGAACCATCGTAAGACGTATGCCACAACGGAACGCTTTTGATTATTGTTTTCAAAAGTGAAATGCAGGTAAGTCGTATCATCCTCCTCAATCAATTCACTGCGATAGATATCATATGGATTGGAGTTTATCGTCCAGTTGGAAAGCCTTGGGGGATCCGCTACGTCTCGCGCCTCATCGCTAAAGAGCACAGCCTGCGTCATCGTCGTTGCCACTCCGTATGAGGACGAATCACCATGGATGCCGTTATTTTGCTGGAACGCCTTGACAGCGGCTTTTGTTTTATTGCCGTATTCACCATCCGCCTTATCATCCAGATATCCTAGCTCTATAAGTCGCTTTTGAATCTTTTTGACCACATCGTCGCTATCCCCCTTTTTCCGGTCGTATTCGACATCTTCGTAGTTATAATCAGGCAGCGTTACTGTTGCCGTAGGTTTGGTCGTGGGCTTGGTTGTCGGCTTGACCGTGGGTACAGATGTCGGTTTAGTCGTAGGTTTAGTTGTCTGTTTAGTTGTTGGTTCGACCGTGGGTACAGATGTCGGTTTCGTGGTTTGGCGCGCAGTCGCTTTAGCCGTTGCTCCCGTTGTCGGCTTTGAAGTGCTGCTCGCAGTTATAATGCTGTCCCCATGTATCATGCCGGACAAATACGCGATGGGATTATAGGGCAGATCCGCAT
>CAYTOU010000111.1:0-8161 GCA_964439295.1 uncultured Oscillospiraceae bacterium | reverse complement strand
CTGGTAGAACCTATCACCCGCGGATGTTCACCGCCGAACCCGTTCGGCGGCTCAGTGCAGAGCCGGCAGAATCTGTTCACGCCCCACCATATATTAGAGTGGGGCGCGAAAACTTGTTTGCGGACGTGTAGCTGGTTGTATGAGTTACTATCCGCCTCGCGCAACCATATATTAGAGTTGCGCGAGAAGGAGCGGTATTATGGGCGTAGCAGGTCGTATGAGCGGCATCGCACTATCCCCAAAGCTTCACCGTAACCAAGCCCATGGCTCCCATGAAAGGGGAGCTGCCGCCACAGCGGCTGAGAGGTCACCGTAACCCCGCATTCTAACTCAAAGCTAATCACTGACCACTAGTCACTGATCACTCCCCCGTCCCCGCATTCCAACTCAAGCTAACGGCTAACAGCTCCCCTCACTCAAAAAAGCGACTATGCATCCGCATAGCCGCTTTTTCACATTCGCCCGTTACCTCAGTCCGTCGCTTTGCTCGCATCTTCCATCAGGAAGCGGTACTGGGCATCACACAGTTCCTTATACTGACCGTTTTCTATCTTGATCAGTTCTTCATGATTACCGCGCTCGGCTATCTTACCGTCGCGCATTACCATAATGCAATCGGCATTACGTATTGTGGACAGGCGGTGCGCTATTACGAAGCTGGTGCGCCCGCGCAGCAGCACCTCCAGCGCGTCCTGTATTAGCAATTCTATATGAGTATCGATTGACGACGTTGCCTCATCCAATATCAGTATCTTAGGATCGTTAAGCAGCGCGCGCGCAAAAGATATCAACTGGCGCTGGCCTGTGGACAGGGACGAGCCGCGCTCATTGACCTCGGTCTGATAGCCTTTAGGCATATCCATTATGAAGTCATGCGCGTGCACCGCCTTTGCGGCGGCTATTACCTCTTCATCGGTGGCATCCAGTCGACCGTAGCGGATGTTATCCATGATCGTGCCGGAGAATATGAAGCTCTCCTGCATCATGACCGACATCTGCTTACGCAGCGAGTCTATCTTAACGTCGCGTATATCGTGACCGTCAATCTTGACCGCGCCGCCGCACACGTCATAGAAGCGGCTTATCAGGTTGACTATGGTACTCTTGCCCGCGCCGGTCGCGCCGACCAGTGCGATCGTCTGACCGGGCTTTGCGGTAAAGTTGATATCGCCCAAGACCGGCTTTTCGGGATCATAGTAGAAGCTCACGTGGTCGAATGTTACCTCGCCCTTTATAGGCGGCAGGTCGTATGCGCCCGGCTTATCCTGCACATCGGCGGGCGTATCCATTATCTCGAATATGCGCTCCATGGACGCAGTGGCGGACAAGATGCTATTATAGAAGTTGGACAAGGTATTGAGCGGCTCCCAGAAGCGGCCCAGATACCATATTATAAGCAGCAGGTCGGCCAGCGCGAGCGGCGCCGCCGAGCGACCCATAAGGCTTATGCCCACGAAGTACACGAGTATCGTGCCTATCGTGCCCGTCACATCCAGCACGGGCCAGAACGCGTTATTTATCTGTATGGCGCGCATCCATGTCGTGCGGATGTCGTTATTGACATTGCAGAACGTATCCAGGTTTTCGTCCTCGCGCACGAATGCCTCGGTCACGCGCATACCGCTGAGCGACTCATGCAGGTAGCCGTTCATGTTACTGGTCTTCATGCGGGTGAGCTGCCAACGCTTGCGCATCTCG
Organism: uncultured Oscillospiraceae bacterium; assembly: GCA_964439295.1. Taxonomy (GTDB): domain Bacteria; phylum Bacillota; class Clostridia; order Christensenellales; family Aristaeellaceae; genus Fimadaptatus. The sequence goes on along the minus strand of CAYTOU010000111.1, from coordinate 6,463 downwards.
CGCTTTATCTTAAATATGATAAGGAACAGCACGGGTATTATGCACAGCGCCAGCAATGTCAATTGCCAATTGACGCACAGCATGATCGCCAATAGCAATACCAGTGTAAAGCAATCGATGAGGACGTTTACAATACCGTTTGTGAACAGGTCGTTGAGCGAGTTGACGTCGTTTATGACGCGCACCTGTATCTTGCCCGGGGAGCGCGAATCGAAGAACGAGAACGACAATCCCTGTATGTGCTTAAACAGGTCTTCGCGCAATGTCGCCAGTGCCTTGCGTCCGGCGGTATCCATAAGGCGTATCCTGTGGCGGGTGCATAGCGCGCCTATCGCGGCGAGCACCACCATGCCGATCACGTCGCAAATCAGCGTCGTCATTGCGCCTTCCTGCGCGGTATCCAGCGCATCGACCGCGCGGCTAAGCAACATTGTGGAACCCAAAGACGACAGCGTTGCAATCGTCATGAGTACGAGCGCGATAAACACGTTCTTTTTGTAAGGTGCCATGTACTTTAGCAGGCGAATGAACTGCGCTTTGTTAAATGGCCTTTCAAGCACTTCATCGTCTATCTGTCTGAGCATCTTAGCCATATCACGCATTTCCTCCTGCCGTAAGCTTTTCGAAGTCCCTGTACTGGTCGCGCACCATGCCGTAGTATATGCCGTGCTGCTTTAGTAGCTCCTGATGCGTGCCGCGTTCGGCTATCTTGCCGTTCTCTAGTACCAGTATCTGGTCGGCGTTTTTGACCGAGGATATGCGGTGCGCTATTATGAACGTAGTGCGCTTGCCCGGCAGGCGCTTGAGTGCCTGCTGTATCTCATACTCGGTCTCCATATCGACAGCCGAGGTCGAGTCATCGAATATGAGTATGGACGAATTGATAAGCAGTGCGCGCGCGATTGCCGTGCGCTGCTTCTGACCGCCCGACAGACCCGTGCCGCGCTCACCCACTATTTCCTCATAGCCGTTGGGCATGTGGTTTATGAATTCCTCGGCCTGAGCATTGCGCGCAGCGGCGACGACGCGATCCATGGACGCGTCCGGCTCGCCAAAGCGTATGTTGTCCGCCAAGGTATCGGAAAACAGGAATGTATCCTGCATGACATAGCCGATGTGTGCGCGTAGCGGCTTTATCTTCTGATGCCGCACATCCACGCCGTCGACCTCTACACTGCCGCTCTTGATATCGTAGAAGCGTCCCATGAGCGACACGAGCGACGATTTGCCCGAGCCGGTGGAGCCCACGACAGCTATGGTCTGACCGGGCTGTGCCTCGAACGATATGTCGGTGAGCACGTCGCGTCCGCCGTAGGAGAACGTCACGTGATCGTACTTGACATGACCTTCGAACTTAGCGGGCTCAACGGCGTCGTCATCATCCTTTATGGATGCGCCGAAGTCGATGTAGTAGAACAGCTTTTCGGCCGATGTTACCGCCTGCGCGAGCATGTTGATTATATTGGACAGCTGGCGCATGGGGTTGGTGATCAGGCTGATGTAGCCGGTTATGGCTATGAGTGTGCCCAAGTCCATCGCGCCGTTAAACAGCAGTGTTCCGCCCACGCCAATCATGACGGGCGTACACAGGCTGCTCATGACTTCCATAAGGGGCACAAAGTTACTCCATACCCAGGTCGCCTCGAGGTTCATCTTCAGCAGATCCTGGTTATCCTTACGGAACATCTTTTCTTCATGCTCTTCGCGCGCGAACGCCTTAACCACGCGAATACCCGCTATGTTCTCCTGCGTGCGCGTATTCAGTACGGCGTTCTGCTCGCGTATTCTCTTGAACACAGGGCGAATGCGCTTATTGAACTGCCACGCGGTCACGCTGAGCAGCGGCGCGATTATGAGCAGTGCAAGAGTCAGCTGCCAGCTCATGAACGTCATGAAAACAAGGCCGCCCACAAACCTGAGCGTATTGTCAAACACAGTGATAATACCGTTGGCAACCAGGTTGCGAATGCCTTCGATATCGCTGGTCATACGGCTCATTATCTCGCCCACGCGGTTATGATCGTAAAACTCGTACGGCATTTCCTGCAGATGCCCATACAAGCCCGTGCGCATATCGTAAATTACGTTCTGCGATACGCGCTCCATTGTCAGACCGCGCGTGTAGTTGCATGTCGCGCGCAATAGCACCATGCCCATAAGCATGGCCGCCAGCGGAACCAGACGCGCAAGATCGCGGTTGGGTATAACCTGGTTTACTATGTCCTTAGTGATGTACGGAGCCAGCAACAGCGTGATTATGACAACCAGCTGCAAAAACAGTCCCAGGTATACTCGCTTAATGTAAGGCCTGAGCAGTCCGCCTATTCGCTTAAGTACGTCCATTGAACAATTCTCCCAAATGTCTTTTTTGATCGGTCGTAAAGAAAGTGACTGAGATATACGAAATGTGCAGATCGGAATGCGAGGCGCGTCATGTAATGCATGCGGTCGGTTGGGGCGTACCGCATAGTACATTTAGCCGCCGCGGCATCGATTTGCCGCATTCGCGCTGCCCAAAATACGGGCAATACCTCCATTTACTGATACGATTAAAGCGTACACGAAAAAAACATTTTAGTCAATGTATTTGGCATAAAAAACTTCGGTATAATGACAGTTTGTTTCATGTAAAATTTGGTTAGATTTCCGTCAAACTTTGCGGTATGCTCACTCTGCAAATATGTGCATGTCGACACGTTTTACGTATAAGCGAACCTGATTGCGGCATTTTCAAGAATCTGCTTCATCTATGTGCTTGCTTCTTGCGTCATAATTACGTATGTGCTATTCCGGCTTGCCAGTGCGTATAAAATACTCTATAATCTGAGTAAGGCAGATTTGCGGATAACCCGCATGGAAGGAACTTAAGAATATGAAGCAGGTGTATTTAAACGAATTCGAAGGTCACAGCGATGTGGATAAATTTAAAAAAGCGATTGAGTATCTGCGCGAAAACGCAGGTACCGAGCTTATTGTGCCGCCCGGGGACTATGACATTACGAGCGAGCTTGCCATAAGAGCCATGAAAAACGTAATGGATGGCAACTGGGGCGCCAATCCGCAGAAAATCATGTTCAACCCGAAATATGAATACACGAAAGGCATTCATATGGACGGCTTGAAAAGTTGCGTGGTATCGGCTTACGGCGCGAGGCTTCATGTAAACGGCTTTATGGAGCCCATATCGATAACGAACTGTACGGGATTAGAGGTGCGCGGCTTCACAATCGATCATGTAAGAAAGCCGTTCAGCCGCGGCAAAGTTACCGACATAAGTGCCGCCGATGCGGACGGAAATCGTACTGCGGTTATTGAGTTTGACGAAGACTCAACAATAAACGAGCACACGCCGATGCTGCGCTACTTTTTCTATGACACAAGCCGTGAAAGAAACATTTACGCAAAGGTCTGCTCGCACGAGTATGTGAATGACCACTGCGTACGTGCCGTGCTGCAAAACGCCGATGAGATTGTGCCGGGCACGCTATACTATATCACGCACACATACCACTCACGCCCGGGTATACTGATCGAGAATTCGCGCGACATAAGGCTTAAGGACGTGACGATACACAATCAGCCGGGTATGGGAGTTGTCGGAAACAGGTGTGAGAACATAACGCTGAGCGGGCTGTCGGTTGTCCCCTGCCCCGGCTACCATATGTCCACAAATACCGATGCTACGCATTTTACATCGATAAAGGGCTTGCTTAGACTGGAAAATTGCGTATTTGAAGGTCAGGGCGACGACTTTACAAACGTGCATTCGTATTATCAAGCCGTTGTGGGCAAAGAAGGCGAGCGAACTTACTATATCAAGGAAATGACACCCGACGGGACGCATGCCCAGACGCTGGACTATCCGGATATAGGCGATGCTATGGAGCTGTCTCAAAAGTCGACATTGGAAAGCTTAGGCACATATACGGTCGAAGACTGCGTGCAAATGCCCGACAAGTGGATGTGCAAGGTGACTCTCAATAAACCGCTACCCGAGGACACGGATGGGCTGCTACTATCCGATGTAACCCGCATACCCAGGCTTGAAGTTATCGGGTGCACTACCGCGCATCAGTTTGCGCGCGGGATACTTATTAAGACGCGCGGTGCGCTTGTGGAAGGATGCACGTTGCGTTCCACTCAAGGACCTGCCATAGTGGCCGCCGCCGAAGCGTGGTGGTCGGAAGGCATTTGCCCATCCGACATTACCATACGGAAAAACCACGTAATCGGATGTGCCGAGGTATGGGGCGAAGCGGGCGGCATAGTCGTAAAGTCCGACTGCGAAAAGCCGATAACGCGCAACATTCGCAATGTCGTGATTGAGGACAACATCATCGAGGCCGAGAATTGCGATCACGGCATATACCTGCGCGGCATTGAAGGCGTCAGGATCTCAGGCAATCAGATCACTTGCCAGAAAGAACCGATTGTGATTGAGGATTGTTCGATTGTGGAATAAGCTATTTGATTTATTCGACCGCCTGTTTTTCGGGCGGTCGTTTTGTTTGTGGCAAGAAAAAAAGCACCCGCCGACATGCGGTTTAGACATGCCTGCGGGTGCTTATTATCTATGGTTTAGCGCTGCTGATTTATGCGGCGAATTTCGTCGATTGATGCCTTGGGGTTGCGGTTCATATCCAGCAGACCGTTTACCTCCTGGAACACATCGGTCAGCTGGGTATAGCAATAGCCACTGAAGCCCGGCATGTGCTTGAATGCCTGAGTTATCGCCTCAAAGCGCTCAAGGAATGCCTTTTCATCGTGCACGGCGCCGTTATAGCCCCAATTGCCGTTGCCCTCATCCTTCTGCATTGCTATGCCGCCGTATTCGGTAAGCAGCTTGGGCTTGCCCGAGAAGTCATAGCCCTGCGCCGATGCCATGCGGCTCGAACCCGGATTGCCGAAAAGCAGAGTGCTTTCCGAATTGTAATCGGTGGACAGCTGCTCGGGCCATGCGGTGTAATCGTGTACGGTCACGATATCGGTAGCGGCATTTTCCCAGCCATCGTTGCCGGAAACCAGGCGCGTGCCGTCCAGACTATGCACGATATGGTACAGTGCCTCAGCCAGCTGCTGTGCTTCCTTCTGCGTTTCGATAAACGGAACGCCCCAGCTCTCGTTGATAGGCACCCATGTTATCAGGCAGGGATGGTTATAGTCGCGGCGTATCGCCTCGGACAGGTCGCGCATCATATTGCGCTTCTGCGAATCGCGCAGCCAGTACGCGCTGGGCAGCTCGCCCCAGACCAGCAGTCCCAGCTTATCCGCCCAGTACAGGTAGCGCGGATCTTCGAACTTCTGATGCTTGCGCGCGCCGTTATAGCCCATTGCCAGTGTGAGCTCGACATCCTTGCGTAGCGCGTCATCGCTGGGCGCGGTGAGCAGACCGTCGGGCCAATAGCCCTGATCCAGTATGAGCTTCTGGGTGAGTACATTGCGGTTGAGCAGTATATGACCGTTGACGATCTCTATCTTGCGCATGCCGAAGTAGGTATCGACGCTATCGATAACCTTGCCATCCTCCAGCGTTTCGATCTTGAGGTCATACAGCGCGGGGTTGGAGGGCGACCACATGTGTATGCCTTCCAGCTCTTCATCATGGCGCAGGTATATTTCGGTCTGAACAAAGCGGTCGGTAGTTACCGTAATGAGCTGCTGTGCCGAGAGTTTGCCATCAAAGCTCACAGTCAGGCGTACCTGACCGGCTTGCGGCTTTTCATTCAGTGACACTTCGACTTTTACGCTCGAATTCTCTACGCAGGGAGTCAGGCGGAAGTCCTCGGCGTATACATCGCCCACGCCCTCCAGCCAGACGCTCTGCCATATGCCGGTTACGGGTGTATACCAGCACGCGAACGGTTCGGGACGATAGCTCTGCTTGCCGCGCGGCTGGTCAAAGTCCAGCCTATCCTCGCAGCACACGGTCAGAGTATACTCGCCTTTGCCTTCGGTCAGGTCGGTAATGTCGAACGTGAACGGCGTATAGCCGCCCTCATGCACGCCCAGGAACTGACCATCCAGCCATACCTCGGCCTTATAGTCGACCGCGCCGAAGTGGAGCAGGCGACGGCAAGCGGCAAGATCCTCACCCATCGTGAACTTACGGCTATACCACACCACATCGCAGTGGTCCTTGTTTTCAACGCCGGACAGCTCACTCTGATAGGCAAACGGAACCTCTATCTTGCACTGCGCCGGAAAAGAGCGATACCACTTTTCCTTATGGCCGACCTTTCCCTGATCAAACGCGAAATCCCACTGACCGTTGAGCGTCTGCCATGCGGCGCGCACGCGATCGGGGCGCGGGTATTCGCTACGGATTATTGCACCCATATTTCATTTTCCTTTCATTGGTGGACTTTATTATACATACCTTTGGCTGCGCACAACGCGTTTTTGGTGAATTGTGTGTAGCTCTTAACAGTGACAGTATATACGATTATGGGCGGGGATGTCAATC
>CAYTOU010000110.1:0-8276 GCA_964439295.1 uncultured Oscillospiraceae bacterium | reverse complement strand
TTTTCCCCCTAACCGGAAACACGCAAACCATCCTAACAAGATCATTCTGATCCGCCTGTTTTTCCATATAAGGCGCGCCCGCAAGCTCTACCTGACCTATGTATGTGTATTGGCGGGGCTGAAATACCTCAAACAAATGTATGGCAACGCCGTTCGTTTGCGACTCGTATAGGGTGCGATTTTGCATATAGTAAAAGTCCTGATCACCTGTCAGTCCCATGCCGGTATACAGTAGCACATCGCCGTCCCAACGGTCGGCATATACCTTTGTCTGATCCGATATCAGCACAAGCGTATTCGTTCTAAGACTCCTGCGCATTCCGCCCTGGGTTGAGCATAGAAACGTATCGGCTAATGTCTTATTGTCAATGCTCATTCCCACCTTGAGCTCGTCTATCTTCATATGCGTCTTTTCTCCTCATCGCGCTTTATTTGTTTTCCGAATCCTTCTTGCCCTGCTTATCCGCATTGTCGTTCAGCAGCATCTCAAGCAGTTCATCGAATTCGATGTTCTCGTTCGCGACGCCGGCCGCCGCCGCGACTTCGCGTATTTGCGCTTGCGCCTTGTCACTTTCGGATATCGCCGGCTCTTCAGCGGGAGTGGGGGCGGGGACTGGCTCCGGCTTTTCGGCATCGATGGATTCGCTTTCGACTTCGGCGGCTTCGGGCGCTTGCTCCGCTACGGGCGTGTCGGTGCTTGCAGCATCGATTAGCTGCGGCACTTCGACCGCGTCGGCGCTTTCCTGCTCGGCATGCGCAAGCTGTATCGAGAATTCGAACTTAGAGCCGCGCCCTAGCTCGCTTTCGCACCATATCGTGCCGCCCATCAGCTCGACCACCAGGCGCGCTATCGCCAGCCCCAGACCCGTGCCGCGCGTCTCCATGCGCGACTTGTCGGCCTTATAGAAGCGCTCGAATATGTACGGCAAGTCCTCCTTGGATATGCCCGCGCCCGTGTCGGTGACCGACAGCCATAGCATGCCCTCGGCAATGCGCGCGCGCAACGTGACCGAGCCGCCCGACGGTGTGAATTTGAGCGCGTTGTCTATTAGTATAATCAGCACCTGCATTATGCGGTCTTCGTTGCCCAACACGACCGGGTCGGGACCGTCTTCGACCGACAGATGCACGCCCTCGTCCGCAGCCCTGCGCTCCAGACGGCGCGTGGCGGCCTCCATTATGCCGTGCAGTTGCATTTCCTCAAGGTCGATGTGTATGCGCCCGTCTTGAAGCCTGCTTATATCCAGCATGTCGGTTATCAGCCGCTCCAGACGCCGCGTTTCCTGATATATGATCTGGTAGCAGTCCTGCTTTTCAGCCTCGGTTTCGTATACGCCGTCTATCAGCGGCTCTACCATGCCGCGTATGCCGGTCAGCGGCGTACGTAGCTCGTGCGATATGTTGGCGACATAGTCGCGCCTGAGCTGCTCCAGACGCTCGGCCTCGCTCACGTCGCGCACCAGACCAACCGCGCCCATCAGATCGTCGCCCATGCGTATTGGCGATACGGTGGCGGCGACCGATTGACCCGCGCCGTTTTTCCATTCGCCGCTTACGCCTTCGCCGGTTTCAAGCACCTGTATGAGCATGCCTATAAGCGGGCTGCGCTCGGTCAGCTGATATACGTCCAGCTGTGCGTCGCTTTCGTGAAGCTCCAATAGCTTGACTGCCGCATCGTTGCAGTGCACCATCATGCCGACCTGGTTTATGGCCATTATGCCTTCGCCTATGCCCGACAGCACCAGCTCCATCTTGACCTTTTCCTGATTGAGCGAGCGTATAGTGGTGTTCAGATTGCCAGACAGCAAGTTGAGCGATTCACCCAACTGCGCAATTTCGGTAGTCGTGGGCACTGTTACGCGCTCGCCGTAACTGCCGCCCGCCATGCGCAGTGCCGTGCGCGTCATAGCGGTTATAGGCTGTACAATGCGCTGAGTCAGTAGTAGCGACAGTATTATCGCAAACACGGTGGATACCGATACGGCGACAATCATGATAAGCGAAATGTTCATCGATATGTCGCTTATCTGCGATAGCGGCTGGCATAGCAGTACCGCGCCGTCCACGCGGTCATCCGACATGATAGGCGCGCCGGCAATTACCCATGTGCCTTCCATGAAGTCGAACTGCCTTACGTCGGACACCGCGTTGCCCATTAGCAGCTTTAATACAAGCTCGTAGTCGATTGCGCTGAGTATCTGCGAGCCGTCCGGCTGAGTATCGCTTGAAGTGACCGTAGTGTCTGTAGTATCGCTCTGCGCATCGGTATCGGTCTCGCCGTCCACGGCGCGCGTCACGGTCAGGCGGCGATTGCGCAGCGTCTGGCGTGTAATGAGCGTCATATCGGTGTCCACAAGTATTACCTGCGCATCGGTTAGGCTTTCCCACTCGTCCAATTGCTGCACATTGATTACCTTTAGGCTGCCGCCCGGGCGCAGCATAAGCGATGCGATGTCCTTTGCGCGCGCCAGTAGCGTGTTCATTGTGGAATCCTGAACGTAATTGCGCACCAATGTGGCATTGAGCGTACCGGCAATGAATACCGTGACCAGCGTCAGGCATATGAACGACAAAAGCATCTGAGTGAAAAGGCGCGTGCGGCGCTTGGGACTGCCCGGCGCGATAGGCGCCTTGCCGAAAAGCGCGCGCAGCTTATTTCGCAATACATGCTTTTTAGCGGGCGCACGTTTGGAACGCGCTCCCGCTTTAGCAGTTTGTTTATTGGGTTTTGCGGACTTTTTGCGCTTGCCGCCCTTTGCATCGGATGCGGGGGCATCGGCGCTTTTGCCATTATGAAACCATTTCAAAGCGATATCCAACTCCCCATACAGTCTTGATATCCCAATGGTTCGTATCGCGGCAGAGTTTAGCGCGTATGCGCTTTATGTGGCTGTCCACGGCGCGCGTGTCGCCCAGGAAGTCATAGCCCCATATGCTCTGCAGCAGGTGCTCGCGCGAAAATACAAGTCCGGGGTTGCTGGCCAGGCACCATATTATCTCGATTTCCTTGGGCGTGCATGCGACGATCTGACCGTCCAGCTTGACCGTGAATGACGCCATGTTGATTTCCAGGTTTTCAATGCGCAGTTCGGTGTTCTTCTTTTCATCGCGCTGCTCGTGTATGCGGCGCAGAACCGCCTTTATGCGCGCCACGACCTCGCGGGGGGAGAAGGGCTTTGTGATATAGTCGTCCGCGCCCAGTTCCAGACCCAGGAGCTTATCTATCTCTTCGCCCTTTGCGGTCAGCATTATAATGGGCGTGGTCATGTCGCGCCTGATCTCGCGGCATACCGCGAGCCCGTCCAGCTTGGGCATCATTATGTCCAGTACTATCATGTCCGGATGTGTGGACTTGGCCTTTTCGATTGCCTCCTCGCCGTCGTATGCGGATATTACGTCATAACCTTCCTTGCGGAAATATACATTGAGCGACTGATGCACGTTTGCATCGTCATCTGCTATAAGTACGCGGTAACCTGCGCGGGTGTTCTCCATATGATTGCCTCCCGTATAAGTATGCTTGAAAGAGCCGTTAAGTTCAACGCCAAATAGCTCTCTTAAGTATATAGTATCATGAAATCAAGTCGACATTGTGGCATACTATTGCCATATAGTATAGCGTATTTGTGAACGATTATCAACCGCGCTACCTTAAAAGCAGCTTAGAATCGCGACCTAGAATCAATCCTCACTCTGCGCCACCTGCGCAATCAGCTCGGTGCTTGCGGGCTTTATGCCGTACGCGGATACGTCGCTGCTCTCCATGACTATCTTAACTTGAGCCAATTCCAATTCGGAATCGTCCTCGTATTCGTTGTATATGGAGTATGTAAGCGTGGCGCTTAAGTCGAACGACAATTCAACGCTCTTAAGCGATGCGTATATCCCTTCGCCTGATGCGGGCATGATTTTGTACGCGTCACTATCCTCGTCATATACGATTACCGACGAATGCATGCGGCTGACAACGGGCAGCTCATCGTACTGTTCGCCATACATATTCTGGAAGAACTCGCGCATCCTGTCCGCGGGCACAATATAGTACCCGTCCGTATCGAAATCGAATTCGCCGCCGTATAGACCGTATTGGTTCAAATATTGATACATCGCCTCCCATGCGTCGGTGATGTCCTCCTGCGACTGCCAGCCTTCGCCGGTATAGTACACATCGAGCGCAACGCTCTCCATCATGGGGCTTATGTTCGATACGCGGGTCAGAACCGCCTGCGTGCTTGTCTGCGTGTCCGCCTCGGTCAGCACGGTTTCGACTACCTCTATATCATCGCCTGAGTCGGCAAATGCATATGTCGTGGGGATTATCATCATCGCGGCCACCATAAGGCTTATCAGCTTTTTCATACAATTGCGCCTCCCAATTTAAAATGGATTGTTTATACATAAGACGTATATGCAATCGCATTTGTTGCCTGCGATCGGGAATATCGGCGATATACGGCATAAAGCGGGGCAACTTATGCAAATGCCGCTTATGGACATATGCATGCGATTGATGTATAATATGCATATGCTTTAAGATGGGAGGGGAGCGCATATTCCGGAAGAATATATAAAGCGCAGTCAGCGCCGCGCACAGGCATCCGCTCCCGAAAGGCAAAATGCGGCAAGTGCCGCAAACACCACGCAAGCGAGTAAACCGCGCGCTCAAAGTCAAACACCGACTGCGCGTCCGCGCGGTGACGATGCGCCAAGGCGTCCACAATCGCCCGTAACGCGCGCTGAACCGCAGCGCACACCAAGTCAACAACCGCCAATGCAGCCGCGCGCAGAGCGTCTGAGAGCGCGACAGGCATCATCACAGGCGGCATTGCTTGAGACAAGGCGCGGCATGCGCGCCGAACCGCAAGCGCCCGATATAGCGCCGCGCGCACATAAGGCGCAGATACCAAGTCCGCAAGGGCAGGCGAGAACACCTCAAGCGCGCCCGACAGCACAAACCGCGCATACTCAAAAACCGCCCGAGCGCAAGCCCGCACCGCGCACGGCACCGCCGCAGAAACGGCAGCGTCCGCAAGCGGCAAACGCGCCGCAACCCGAGCGCACTCAGCCGCCGCGGGCAAGCGTGTCCAAGCCAAGACCGCCCGCTCAGGCAAGAAGCGCTCCGGCCAAGCCGCGCACAAACGCGCCGCCCGGCGATATAGAGCGCAGGCGCGACATGCTGCTGCGCAAGCGACTTAGGCGCATGCACGAAACCAACTCGGCACTGCGCTGCCTATGCGTTATGGTCATCGCGCTTGTGACATTGCTTATGCCGACGGCGTGCGCGCCCGATGATACGCCCGTGCAGCCGCAGAGCACGCAAAAGGTCGTCTTGCCCGCGAGCATGGCGACGCCCACGCCCGAACCTACCGTCCAGCCTACACAGGCGCCCGAGCCTTCACCCGAGCCCACGCCGGTCACGGTCACGATAAGCGCGGCGGGGGATTGCACACTGGGATATGATCCGCGTTTGGGCTACAGCAATTCGCTGCCCAACGAGCTGGAGAGGCAGGACGGCGATTACGGCTACTTTCTGCGCGGAGTGCTGCCCGTGTTTTCAAGCGATGATTTGACTGTGGTCAATCTCGAATGTGCCCTGACAAAGTCGGACGACAATGTCGAGGGCAAGACATTCTGCTTTAAGGGCGATCCGCTCTACCGAAATATACTGCTGGAAGGTTCGGTCGAGGTCGTGTCGCTGGGTAATAACCATTCGCGCGACTATAAGTCGGAAGGCTTAAACGACACAATCGAATCATTGCGCCTGGGCAATATAGGCTTTGCGTATAATGGCATAAGCTGTATTCGCGAGGTCAACGGCGTCAAGGTGGGCTTTTTAAGCTACAAGAACAATACGCCCGAGCTTTCAACGCTCAAAAGCGATATAGAGTCCTTGCGCGAAAAGGGCTGCGCGATAGTGATATGCTCCTTCCATTGGGGCGAGGAATACCGCAATGTCGCAAATTCCTCACAGACCAAGCTGGGGCGCGCCGCCGTGGATTACGGCGCTGATCTGGTCTTGGGGCATCATCCGCATGTGATAGGCTCTATTGAAAAATACAAGGGCAAGTACATATGCTATTCGCTGGGCAACTTTTGCTTCGGCGGCAATCGCAATCCCGACGACAAGGATACATTCATATTCCGTCAGACCTTTGAAATAAGCGACGACGGCACTGCGGTCGATGCCGGCATACAAATTGTGCCCTGCCGAATATCATCGACCACAAAGCGAAACGACTATCAGCCCACTATATACGGCGAGGAGGACGCAAAGCGCGTGCTCAAGCGCCTGAATGAATATTCGGCACCGCTTAAATATGGGGTAGAGCTTTCCGAATCGGTACTCAAATGGGACTGGCAAGTGGAGGGACAATAATGGCGGACAGAGTAGTTTTTTTTGATACAACGCTGCGCGATGGCGAGCAGACACCCGGCGTAAACCTGAACCTGACCGAAAAAGTGCAGATAGCCAGTCAGTTGGAAAGACTGGGCGTGGAAATAATCGAGGCGGGCTTTGCGGCATCCAGCAAGGGCGACTTCGAGGCGGTCAAGGCCGTGGCGGCATCGGTTACCAATCCGGTAATATGCTCCATGTGCCGCGCACTGCCCGGCGATATAGAGACCGCCGCCGAGGCGCTGAAAAACGCCAAGCGCAGCCGCATACATGTCGTAATAGCGACAAGCGATCTGCACATGCAGTATAAGCTCAAAAAGACGCCCGAAGAGGTGCTGGAGCTTACGCGCAATTCGGTACGCCTGGCAAGGCAGTATACCGACGATGTAGAGTTCTCCGCCGAGGACGCATCGCGCTCCAATCAGGACTTTTTGTACCGCGTGCTGGATCTGGCGATACAGGAAGGCGCGACCACGGTCAATATACCCGACACGGTCGGCTACTCTACGCCGCTTGAGTTTGAACACCTGATTCGCGATATACGCGAAAACGTCGCGAACATCGATAAGGCGGTTATATCCGCGCACTGCCATAACGATCTGGGTCTGGCTGTGGCATGCTCTCTGGCGGGCGTGCGCGCGGGCGTCAGACAGCTGGAATGCACGATAAACGGCATAGGCGAGCGCGCGGGCAATGCGGCGCTGGAGGAGCTGGCAATGGCGCTTAAGACGCGCGGCGAGTTCTACGGCTGTGACATTGGTCTGGATACCAAGCAGATTACGCGCACAAGTAAGCTGGTTTCGCTCTTGACCGGCGTTGAAGTGCAGCCCAATAAGGCCATAGTCGGACAGAACGCTTTCCTGCATCAGTCGGGCATACATCAGCACGGCGTAATGGCCAACCGTAAGACATACCAGATAATCGATCCCGAGGATGTGGGCGTGCCTAAGAGCGAGATAGTCCTGGGCAAGCTGAGCGGTAAGCACGCATTCGAGGAGCACCTGAACGGCATGGGCTATCACCTGACGCCCGATGAGCTGACCGAGGCGTTTGCCAAGTTTAAGACGCTTTGCGACCGCAAAAAGGACGTAACCGACCGAGACATAACCGCACTGCTGACCCGCAGCATAAGCGATATACCCGATGTGTATACGCTTAAGAGCTATCAGGTGTTCGCGGGCAATAACCTGACCGCGACCGCCACGATAACGCTGCAGCACGACAATAAGGATATTGTCGAGGCGGCAGTCGGCTCCGGTTCTGTCGACGCGTGCTTTAAGGCAATCGATAGGCTGGTCAAGATGGACATAACGCTGGATAGCTACTCCATAAAGGCAGTAACCGAAGGCGCGGACGCTCTGGGCGAAGTGACCGTGCGCATAAAGCACGGCGAAGATACCTACTTGGGCAAAGGCGTATCCACCGACGTTGTGGAGTCGTCAATACTTGCGTACATCAACGCTGTCAACAGGCTTATGTCGGAGACGATTTGAGGCGGGGCGCGTGTTTGTTATAAGCGGCTGTGAGGGGAGACCTTCATGGTCGCTTTTTTGGTTTTTTAAGCTGTTAGCGGTTAGCGGTTAGCTGTTAGCTTTAGTTAGAATGCGGGGGGTTAGTGATCAGTGGGTAGTGGTCAGTGATTAGCTTGAGTTAGAGTGAATAGCCGCTCATACATATGTTGCGTCCAAACAACTGCGCCTTCTCGCGCAACTCTAATATATGGTTGCGTGAGCCGGATGGACGGAGGAGCCGTTAGCTGTTAGCGGTTAGCCGTTAGCTCGAGTTAGAATGCAAAGCTACTCATACAACTCGATACGCGTCCGAAATCAAGTTTTCGCGCCCCACTCTAATATATGGTGGGGCGTGAACAGATTCTGCCGAG
>CAYTOU010000109.1:0-8294 GCA_964439295.1 uncultured Oscillospiraceae bacterium | reverse complement strand
ATATACCGCCATCAAGTAAACCCCGCAAGCGTTATTTTAGCTGTGATGCCGAATTTGTCGCCAAAACGGCAAAGCGCCGACAATCGGCGGGCATTGCCCTTACCTATTGTCGGCGCTTTTTGTTTTCTTTTTATTCGGCTGCCTCGGCGGCGGCGATTATTTCATGCAGTGACTTTGCATCACGCAGGAAGGCTTCTTCACTGCCATCCTCGACAAACTCCATGAACGCGTGATGATCGTATCCGTCCTGCATCGCCAGACGCAGTGCCTCTATAAGGAAATCCTTACCTGCGGCAAGCGGCAGGCGTGTTACTTCATTGCCTTCATGATGCCATGTAAACACATGTATATGAGTCAGGCGCTGCATCGCCATCATTAGTCCGCCCAACCGTTCCTCGGGCGTTTCATTCCAGCGGGGCTGCCAGTACATATGCACGTTGGTCGGTCCCAATTCGGTAACCAGGCGTCCGACGCTTTCGTTGCAGTCGGTCAGCGTATTGCCGTGGTATTCCAGCGACAGCGTAATGCCCGCCGCCATAGCCAGCTCGCCGCACTCGCGCAATTCGCGGATAATTGCCATGCGCTCCATGCCGGTGGTTTCTTTAGAGCCCTTTATGCCCGCCCATACGCGTATATTGCGCGCACCAAGCTCCAGCGCGCAGTCCAATGCCTTTTCAAAGTCGGACTGCTTGCCCATGCCGGCGCGGAAATACGAGCCGTACGATATGGGAGTCATGCCGTAATCGGCGGTCATTTTTGCGACTTCATGCGCCGCCTGTGTCGTGGTGACGTGTACATCGCCGCCCCACTCGATTGACTTAAGCCCGGCCTGGCTTGCAAGCTTGCATATTTCAATCGGCTTAAGCGGTCTGAACGTCACCGAACACAAACCCGGAATAATCATATATAGTCCTCCTCATGACACGAGCGGGGACGCGCCCCGCTCTGCCCGCGATTAGATCAAATCATTAAGTATATCGATTGCGCGCTTTATATCGGCAATCTGCTTTTCGCCGCTGATCTCGCGCTCGATTGTGATAGCGCCGTCATAGCCGCATTCCTTAAGTCCCTTTATGAGCGCCGGGAAGTTTACACTGCCCTCGCCCAGAGGCTTTTCCACGCCCAGCATGCTGCCGCAGGTCGGATATTCGCCATCCTTGCCGTGCACATCACGCACATACTTGCCTATTATGCGTAGCGAGTCCACGGGGTTGGCCTTGCCGTACATGAGCAGGTTTGCGGGATCCAGGTTAATGCCCAGATTGCCGGTTCCGACATCCTCGATTACGCGCAGAAGAGTCGTAGGCGTTTCCTGACCGGTTTCGAACAGGAAGTACTGACCGTTCTGCTTGCAGTGCTCGGCTATCTTGCGCAGCGCATCAATTACGCCGGGATACTGCGGATCGGTCGGGCATTCGGGCAGGAAGCCCGCGTGGGTCGCCATCTGGTCAACGCCCAGGAGCTTTGCAAAGTCCGAGCCGTGTATGAGGTCCTCGGTGCGCACCTCACGCATATCGGCCGGGACAATGCCCAGAGTGCGCGGACCGTCTATGAAGTTCCATATGCGCTCGCCGCGATAGCCGCACCAGAATGTGGATACGCTTACGCCGTACTTTGCGCTGGCCGCCTTGACTTCCTCAGCCTTTTCGGGAGTGAGCATGTCCATATCCCAGCAGGTGATTTGGCAGCTCTTAAGTCCCAGAGAGGCGACTTTACTCATTTCGGTATCGACGTCTTTTTCCAGTTGGAACAGCACACCTATTTTCATACTTTTTCCTCCTGATTTATTTTTGAGTCTTATTCTTGTTTTCAGTTTTCCTCGACTATCCAGCCGCGCGCGCGCTCAACCGCACGCTGCCAGCCCTGATAGAGTTTGAGCCGTGTCACGCCATCCATCATGGGAGCGAATTCGCGGTCGGCCTTCCAGAGTTTACCCAACTCCTTCTGGTCCCATATGCCCACTGCAAGACCCGCCATCATGGCAGCGCCCAGAGCGGTCGTTTCGATAACCGCGGGACGCAGTACGCGCGTGCCCAGTATATCCGCCTGGAACTGCATAAGGAAGTTGTTCGCACTTGCGCCGCCATCCACGCGTATGACCTCGGGTATCAAGTCCGCATCCAGCTTCATCGCGTCGACAACATCGCGGGTCTGATATGCAATCGCCTCCAGCGCAGCACGCACAAAGTGCGCACGTCCGGTACCGCGGGTAAGACCCACAACGGTGCCGCGCCCGTACATATCCCAATACGGTGCGCCCAGACCGGTAAACGCCGGCACAAGATACACGCCACCGTTATCGGGTATGGACTGCGCAATCTGATCGGTTTCGGCGGATGAAGATATCATCTTCATTTCGTCGCGTAGCCATTGCACTACAGCGCCGCCAACGAATACAGAGCCTTCCAAAGCGTAATACGGCTGACCGTTTATGCGCCATGCAAGCGTTGTCAGAAGGTTATTGTTCGACCTGACCGGAGTTTTGCCCGTATTCATAAGCAGGAAACAGCCCGTGCCGTATGTGTTTTTCATCATACCGGCGCCGACGCAGCCCTGACCGAACAATGCCGCCGACTGATCGCCCAGCATTGACGCTATGGGTATTTCCGCGCCAAGTATATCGCGGCGCAGGTAGCCGACGACCGATGCCGAATCTCGTATCTCGGGCATCATAGCCGCGGGTATATCCAGTGCGCGCAGCAGCATATCATCCCACTGCTGGGTATAGATATTGAACAGCATCGTGCGTCCTGCGTTGGTCGCGTCGGTCACATGCACCTTGCCGCCCGTGAGATTCCACACAAGGAATGAATCGACGGTGCCGAAGCAAAGCTCGCCGCGACGTGCGCGTTCCATTGCGCCGGGGACATTTTCAAGTATCCACTGAATTTTAGTGCCCGAAAAATACGCATCGGGAAGCAAGCCCGTGCGGTCGCGTATTGTATTGCCCAGGCCGTCCAGTTTGAGTCGCTCGACAAGGTGCGACGTGCGGCGGCACTGCCATACGATTGCGTTATACACCGGCTTGCCGGTTGCGCGATCCCACACTATAGTGGTTTCACGCTGATTGGTTATGCCTATTGCGGCAATCTGATTTACCGGAACGCCGCTCTTTTCAACGGCCTGCTTCAGCGCCTGAATCTGGCTATTTAATATGTCGTATGGGTCATGTTCCACCCATCCCGCATTTGGATAAATCTGTTTAAACTCAATGCTATGCGAAGCAATGGGTTTACCCGTCTCGTCAAACACTACCGCGCGCGAACTGGTAGTACCCTGATCAAGCGCCACCACGTACTTCAAGCCGTTCCCTCCTCGTAGAATTGTTAACTTTATTATGCCACTAACCGCGCTGTTTTGCAACCGAATTTTCGTCTTAAACGGCAAAAAGCAGCCGCGAAATTTTACATCGCAGCTGCCTTTTGTACTTTACTCATTATTGTATCTGTACACCGTATATTCTGCAATCGCGCGTGCCTATAACCAGCGTATCGCCGTAAACCGCGGGACTGCCTTCCATATTGCCGTCCAGCTCGATTTCGTCATATACATCGCCGGTCAGAGGATTGTACATGCGCAGCACGCCGCCCGAGTTGCCCACTATGAGCACCGCATCGCCGTTATCGTCATACACCAGCACGGGTGACGACCACGAGTAGCGGGTTGTGCTCTTCTGCCATACGATTTCGCCCGTTTCCTTATTAAAAGCGTACAGCGTTCCACCGCCTTCGGTGCGGCAAACATTGAAGAAAATCAAGTCGGCATACTTGCCCTTGCCCATTGCCGGTGACGCAAAGCCGCCGCCGCCGTTGGTGCCGTCCGACTTGCACTTGACCGAGAAGTTCCACAGTTCCTCACCGGTAAGCGCGTTCAGCTTGCGCAGGGTCGTGTAGCCGGTGCTGCCCTGTATGTCTACTTCATTAATCGTATACAGCGCAACCAAGCCATCATCCTGCTGCTCCAGCGATATGGATGCATCGGTATCATCGCCCACATCAAACAGCCACGCCGGTTCCATTGTGTTCAAATTGAGGCAAGTAAGCAGACCCGAGTTATCGGCAAAGTACGCGTACTGACCGTATGCGGCAACCGAGTTTTCAATGCCCAAGCCGTCATCGCCGACCGCGCGCGACTGGCGCGACTTATACCTGTACACGCTGACCTCGGGATCGATTGTTATACTGGGCACGCTCTTATCGAACACGGTGTTGAGCTTGATCGTATAGAATAGACCATTCTCCGCGCCCTCGATAATGGTATCGGTTTCGGCATCCAGCAGGCATACGCCGTCGAACGAGCCGTGAGTGCGGTAGCGCAGCTCGTCATGACCGTTGAGCAGGTACATATGTTCCTGATTGAGCAAGTTATATACGCGCCAGCCTATCGAGCCGGTCTTGCCGTTGGCTTTAGATATGCCCTGACCTACGTACAAAAGCGGATAACCGCGCGGATCTATAGAAACGCTGCCCTTTATCGGGAAACCGAGTTTAATGGGATCGCGTGTATATTCGCCGGTGCGCGAATCGAGGAAGTATATATTGCCGTCCAGCGTGCCGTATATTACCTCGACCAAGTCGCTGTCATACTTAAATTCATCGCGGATGTTCATCATTTCGCGCAGCTCATCGGACCAGTGCACCATTACAGCTTGACCGTTCCAGCCCACGCCTGTCCACTTAGCGTAGCCGCTGTCGATGGAGCCTATCTTATTGCACCACAGCACCTTGAATTCCTTCTTTTCAAGCGATGTGGTACCGTACGCGGCGTTTTCGCGGAAATTGTTGCCGCGGAAGGTAATAACGCCCTCGACATCGGTGTACTCCTCGCCCAGGCCGAATGTTATGGGCTCTTCACGGCTGTAAGTGCTTACCTTGTCGTAATCCTTAAATATGCTGTAGCTAAGGTCAAACTTGGAATCGTCCGGGCTCGCGCCCTCTATCGGTTCAGCCTTCAGATTGAGCAACTGAGTCACCGGTGTCGTGGCGCGACTAAGTTCATTACGTAAAGTATTCGCCTGAGAGTAAGTCTCAGGCGAATCTACGTTTAATAATGTTGTTGACGTGTTTTGCGGCAATGTCACCGTTTGTGTGGGTATTTCAGTCGGTTGCGTATCGACCGACTGTGCATCGGTCGGCGCTTGAGTAACCTCGGGTGCCGCATCGGTGCTTGCCGCGGCGGGCTGCATAGTCGCCGCGGTCTGTGCATCGTCTTGTGTCGTTATTTCGGGTGTGGACTGTGCATCGGCATTATCGGTAGATTCCGAAAGCGCATCGCCGCGCAGTGAATCGAATATGGACATGGAAGCCACATTATTCACTATGCCGCGTATGTCGACTACGTTAAAGTAATCCAACGCCCAAATGCCGCCAAATAGTACCAAGAGTATTACGAGCAGTATGGTAAATGCCTTTAGGCATCCGCCACCCTTACCGCCTACACTGCGCTCATCGTCATCCTCGTCGGCAAAGTCTTCATCCTCATCATACGTATTCGTTTCGTACGCATCATCGGAGAAGTCATTGTCGGGTGCAATGAACCTGCCCATATCGGCGTTGGAATTGCCGCGCGCATAGTCGTCCTCGGGCTCGTCATCGTCGTCGCTCATCGGAGCCGGCTGCACCTGAGAGGTGCGCTTATACTTAGCCGTTTCGCCCATGCTTTGCTCGGACGGACGATAATCATCCTCGTCATCGTCATCATCGGTATTAACCGCGATCTGGCGATTGTTCTTTTGACGTTTGCGCTCGCGGCGGGAACGCTTCTTGCTGCCATGCTCGCGCTCGGACTCCAGCTCGTCGTCATCGTCGAAATCGTCCTGCACTACAGGCTGAGGCTCATTCTCTTGCGGCTCGACGACTTCGCGATCAAAGTCATCTTCGGGCTCATCGTAGCTGAAATCGTGCTGGGACTGCATTATATGCGTGCGACCCTTTACGCCGAACATCATGCCTTCTTCTTGTGCGGCGTCCTCAGGCTCGGCGGGAACTTCTTCCTGTGCGGGAGTCTGCTCGGGGATTCCTTCTACGGGAGCGGGCTCTTCTTGCGCCGCCGGTTGAGGCTCTACAGGTGCGGGCTGCTCTACTTGCGGTGCGCTCGGCTGCTCTGGCTCGGGCATCGGAGCAGCAGGAGTTTCGGTTTCGGGCTCTTTGGGCGCTTCCTGCGCCTGAGCGGCGGCTGCCTTCTCTTCCTGCTGTGCGCGCATGGTCTTGCGGCTTACTATATTCACATTAGGATAATCGTCGGTGGGTACTTCTTCGGTCTGACGCTGCTGCATCATGCGGCGCTCACGCCTGGATATGGGCTTAAAATCTTCATCGGCATGCAACTCGGCGGATACGGACTCGTACTCGCTTATGTCGACGCGCGAATAAGAAGTTGTAGGCTCTTCGTTTGCCTCGCGCACTACGGGCTGAACCGGAGTGATCGGCTCGATTACATCGTCCGTATACTCTTCGGGCTCTTCCTCGCGCACCGCGACTTTCTTTGCCGCGGCGGGCTTATGCTGCTGCGGGCGCTTTTTCTTCTGCGGAGGACGCTTTTTGCCGCCCGCGTTGGCCTTTGCCTTGAGCGCAAGGAAACCTGCCTTGCCCTTGCTCAGTGCGCGCTTTATGCCATCCGACCATTCGGTGGCGCTGGCATTTTCGTTTTCGTAATCGCCGTCATCCTCATCGGGATCGTACGGCTCATACACGGCATCGTTATAGGCATTCTCTTCGGAATTATAGTCCGCCAAGTCCTCGTCCTGATATTCCTCTTGGGCAGCGCGCTTTGCGGGACGCTTGGAAGCGGCGGGCTTTGCACTGCGTGCAGGACGCGCGGGCTCTTCGGTTTTTTCCTCAGTCTTTTGCTCTTCACTGCGCGCGTTGTTGGCGCCCGAGCGATACGCACGTGCACGGCGACGCGGTGCCGACATGGCTTCCTCGTCCTCGGTTTGCTCGCTCACGCCATCGTTATATACGGCATTCAGATCGTCATCGGTTTTGCCCGCGGACTGCTCGTATGCATCCTCGGCTGCCGCCATCACTTCATCGCCGTCATTGTCGGAATACGCATTTTCATCTGCATAGTTATCGTAGCGTGCCGAATCATCGTCCGCATTCATATTCCTGCGGCGCTCCTCGATTGCACGCTTATATCCGCGGTAATCACCAGCCGGCACGCTGGCAGACTGTCGGCTGCCGTATCCACGCTTGTTGGCCACTCTACATCCCGCCTATTCATAATGTCACGGTATTTTTATCCCGTGTCAGTTGTTTTTTGACATACTTCTCCCCGGATTCTGCAAGTCTATTTTATTATAGCACACATTGGCGTGCATGTCAAAACCATAGTACTTTTGATGTGCTGTTCAAAAGTAAAAATTTGAACAAAGCGCATTGCTGCCGCGTATGGCAATAGGCAAATGTACTTTTGTTTTGTGCAGGTATCGCTTTATTGTTCAAATTTTCGCTTACATTTATTTCTTGTACATTATTGCCCGATGTGGTATGATTCGGTATGAACAAGCGGTGTTCCATTTTTCAAATAGGAATTTGGAGGTTCATGTAAATGGCAATGTATACGGATTTAGGCAACGCGCTGCACGTTCGCGTTGGAAATGAGCAGGTGGAGATCAGGGCATGGGCAAAGGACAGCCTGCGCGTACGCGCCCGCATGTCCGGCGATATAATCGAGCAGAACTGGGCACTGCTGCCCACGCCGCCCGAAACGCCCAAGCCGGAAATCGTTATCGACGGCGACAAGGCAAGCATACGCAACGGTCGTCTGGAGGCGCGCGTGGCATACGATCCCCGCATATGCTCGGCGCAGATTCATTATTACAAGGATGGCAAGCTCCTGTTCAAAGAAGCGCCCAATCACGGCGACAGAGGGCTGCATTCGCGCAATTGGGATACGCTGCCCGGCGGCAACTTTGAACTGACCGTCACATTCGAAAGTGATCCCGATGAGAAGCTTTACGGCATGGGTCAGTACCAGGTCGAGGAAATGAACTTCAAAAACTGCGTGCTGGAGCTGATGCACTACAATACGCAGGCATCCGTGCCCTTTGTGATATCCAACCGCGGCTACGGCTTCTTCTGGCACAATCCGGCGGTCGGTCGCGTAATATTCGCAAAGAACATAACCGAGTGGAAGGCCAACAGCACGCATCAGATGGACTACTGGCTCACCGTTGCCGATACTCCCGCCGAGATCGAGCACGCTTATGCATCGGTGACCGGCACCGTGCCCATGATGCCCGAATACGGTCTGGGCTTCTGGCAGTGCAAGCTGCGCTACTGGAATCAGGAGCA